>CANIXX010000001.1 GCA_947471115.1 Opitutaceae bacterium
ACCATCGCCTGGTTCTCCAAGCGCGGCGTCGAACTTAAAACCGAAGCCGACGGGCGCATGTTTCCCGTGACCGACGACTCCGGCACCATCGTGGACTGCCTGCGCCGCACCGCCGATCAGGCCGGCGTGAAGGTGTTTACCACCATGGGAGTGCGCCGCATCGAGCGAGTCGAACCGTCCGAGGGCGAGGCGTCGGGCGCTCCCTTGGGCAAAGTTTTCCGCGTTGAATTTACCGACAACTCCGTGGGCGAGTTCGACCGCGTGCTCATCGCCACCGGCGGCACCAAGGGCTCAGCCGGCCAGCTCATTGCCGCCGAGCTCGGCCACACCATCGAGCCCCCGGTGCCGTCCCTGTTTACCTTTCACATCGATGATACGCGTATCCGCGGTTTGGAGGGCCTGAGTGTTCCCGCCGCCGCCACGTCTGTGTTGGGGACGCAACTCAAGGATTCTGGCGGGCTGCTCATTACGCACTGGGGCATGAGCGGGCCGGCCATCCTCAAACTCTCGGCGTGGGGTGCGCGGCAACTCGCCGACTGCGGCTATCAATTTACTCTCGTGGTTTCCTGGGCCGAGGGACGCACGGTCGCGCAGACCATGGAGACGCTGGTGGCTGCCCGTTTGGCCAACCTAAAAAAACAAATCGCCACGTGGAACCCGTTTGCTCTGCCCGCGCGCCTGTGGGAGCGCCTGATCATCGCCGCCGGTCTCAAGCCGGAGACGGTCTGGACCTCGGTTTCGAACGCCTCGCTGCTGACCCTCGCCGGTCAGGTGGCGGCGGCCGCCTTCACCGTCGAAGGCAAGAGCCTCAATAAAGACGAGTTCGTGACGTGTGGCGGCGTGCAGTTACGCGAAGTGGATTTCAAGACGATGGAAAGCCGCGTGTGCCCGGGACTGCATTTCGCCGGCGAAGTGCTCAACATCGACGGCATCACGGGCGGGTTTAACTTCCAAGCGGCGTGGACAACCGGCTGGCTGGCGGGTCAGGCGATGGCGGCAGACGTGTAACAACGGAAGGCTCCGCCCATGCTACCCTCGTATTGGCAATTGTTGCTGCTGGTTCTGCCCGTTTTTATCCTCATCGCGCTCGGGGCGGTCATGCGCCGCCTGCGTTGGCTCTCGCCCGAGGCCGACGCCAGCCTGCTCAAGCTGGTCATGGGGTTTCTTTACCCGTGCCTGATTTTTGAGAACGTGTTGGGCAGTGCCGCGCTGCGCCAACCGGGTAACCTGCTGTTCGCGCCGTTGATGGGTTTTGTTACCATCGCGATGGGCATTTACATCGGTTTTTACGTGGGCCGCCTGCTCGGACTCACCGTCGGTGAAGGCTTACGCACCTTTGCGTTTTCTACCGGCATTTACAATTACGGTTACGTGGCGATTCCGCTGATGGTGGCACTGTTTGGGGAAAGCAGCGTGGGCGTCTTACTGGTGTATAACGTCGGCTGCGAGGCGGCCATTTGGTCGGTGGGCATTCTCATGCTCGCGGGGCTTTCGCTGAGTGAAGGCTGGCGCAAGCTCATCAATGCCCCAGTGCTCGCGCTGCTGGCTGCGGTGTTGGGGAACCTGTTCGACCTTGGCCGATTTATGCCCTCGGTCGCCAGCAATGTAATACACGTGAGCGCGGCGTGTGCAGTGCCCATTGGCCTGCTGCTGATCGGGGCCACTTTGATGAAGTACCTGGAGCGCCCCCGTGATCTGTTTGACCTGCGGGTCACCTTTGGTTCGAGCGTGCTGCGGCTCGGGGTATTGCCGGTGCTGTTTCTGGTCATGGCAAAGTTTCTGCCGCTGCCCGATGATTTGAAGCGCGTGATGATCGTGCAGGCGGCTATGCCGGCCGGGGTCATGCCGCTGGTAATCGCGCAGCATTACGGCGGCCGCCCGCTCACCGCCGTGCAGATTGTCATCGGCACGACCGCGCTGGGGATTTTCCTCATTCCGCTCTGGCTTCGCCTCGGGCTGATGTGGATCGGGGTGTAGCGGGGACTCACGATAAATCTCGCTCAAGATGAGAGGAATTGGCCGTCCCCGGCCAATTCAGCTTACATCAAAAACGAATTGGGCTGACCGGCGAGAGGTCGCTCTGCGTCACGCCTC
Organism: Opitutaceae bacterium; assembly: GCA_947471115.1. Taxonomy (GTDB): domain Bacteria; phylum Verrucomicrobiota; class Verrucomicrobiia; order Opitutales; family Opitutaceae; genus Rariglobus. The sequence goes on from CANIXX010000001.1 coordinate 2,095, forward strand.
AAGCTGCCGCGCCAGTAAGATCAGGCACCGCTGTTCTGGCCCCGTGCCAGCGACTGGGTTGTTTTGGAGCTCAGTTCGAGGGTTTGCGTCGGGAAGGCGAAGGAAAGGCCGCGGGCTTGAACGGCGCGCATAATGGCCAGATTGATGCGCTGGCGAAGGCGCATGTGCTTGTTGAAATCCGGGTCGCGCGCGACGTACACGATCCACACATCGATCGACGACGCACTGTAGTCGCGGAAATAAACGTGAAACGAATTCGGATCGATCTCGGCTTCGTTGAGCAGGATTTGGCGGAAATCTTCGACAATCGCCTCCATTTGTTCGGGCGAAGTGTCGTAGGTGAGGCCGATCACCTGTTCGACCCGGCGTTCGAGAAACCGTGCAAGGTTGGTGACCACCTCGGAGGCGACCATTTTGTTGGGCAGGACGATCAGGGATTTGTCCACGGCGCGCAGCTTGGTGGAACGTAGGCCGATGTCTTCGACCGTTCCGGTAAACGCGCCGATTTTAACAGTCTCACCGAGTTTAAACGGCTGGTCGATGGCGACCACCACGGAGCCGAACAAGTTGGCGATAGTGTCCTGGGCGGCGAGGGCGAAGGCCAAGCCGCCGATGCCCAAACCGGCGAGAAAAGCCTTCACGTTAGCGCCCAGGCTTTGGGCTATCATCAACACGCCCAGCACCACGAACAGCGTGACCAGCGCCTTTTTTATCCACGGCATAAAGGCGGACACTCCGGCTTGGCGCTCTTGGGCGATTTCAGCCAAATGGTCGAGGAAGGCGTTGAGGGTGCGTAGGAGTGTCCAAAAAAAACATACCGAGAAGGCGACCGTCATGGAGACCTTGAGGATGTCGTCGCCTGCGGTGGGCAGTTTAAGGACCTTGATTGCGGCGAATAAACCGAGCAGAGCGACGAAGGTCGCAGCGGGCGACTCCAGTGCGGGAAACAGCTTGTCGTCAAAGGTGGTGGAGGTGCGCGACGCCAGTTTTTTGAGGAAGCCGAAGATCCACTGGGTTACCACGCGGCGCAGCAGGTAGAAAACGACGAGCAGGGTCGCAGAAATTGCGTAGTGCTGCCACGAGTTACCGCTGCTGCGCACGTTAAAAAGCGCGAGAATGGCGTCCACCAATTGTTCGAGGTAATCGGTGGCGGGTGCAGCGTGGGGCCTGTAAGCAAGCGCTGCGGCGGCTTGGGTCGTAAGCTCGGCGGACGAGACGGTGCCGGGCTGCACGGCGGTGTCGGCATTGGCCGAGGGAGTGTTCTGGGCCCAGGCGGACGACAGGCTTAGGACGAGAAAAACAAAGGCGGCGCGCACGTGTTTCATGGGAAGCGCACACTTTTCCGGACGGCTTCGAGGGCTGTCAACTCCCTCGTCCCGCCTCTTGGGTGGCGTGGATAAGTAAGTCCTCAGGCTGCCCTGCACGACTCGCGGCGGTGGCTTAAGGACGGGGCGGGGCGGTTGGATTCATCTACCAATACCCCAAAGTGAAGGACCTGAACCATTGGCATGATGTATCCCCGTAACGGCTCGACCCTGTCTATTCCTTTTCTTGGCGGGTTTTGAAGTTCTTGCGGAAGCGCAGGCCGTGAAGCCAACCGGAGACGCGCCAAGAGGTGACGCCATTGCGGTTAACGAACCGGGATACGTCGAAAGATTTGTCGGCCATGTGAAGGTTGCCACGTCAACTGGCAATCTAGGCGACGTCTTTCACCGAAGCGCTTATTTAGAGCGACTTAAGTGGTGCGGGCAGAGGGAGTCGAACCCTCTTCTCATGCTTGGGAAGCACACATAATAGCCGGTATACTATGCCCGCGTCTAACTACTTACGTTGGCTAACAAAGTCATCCCGCTCCCGTCCGCAATCACGAATATTCACGCCGCGCATCTAACGCGCTTTTTAGCGTCACCGAATCCGCATATAGAACCCCGCCGCCACTCGGCAGGCCGAAACCTATGCGTGTCACCTGAATAGGCAGGTCTTTGGGCAGGTGCTCAGTCAGGTAATGGCAGGTCGCCTCACCCTCCACGTCATTGGATAAGGCCAAGATCAGCTCTCGCACTGCGCCCGCTTGAGCGCGGCCAAGCAGGGTCTTCAGGTTGATCTCGCCCGGCCCTACGCCATGGATTGGCGAGAGCTTCCCGTGCAACACATGGTAAACCCCGCGGTACGCCCCCGAGCGCTCCAGCGCCACCAGGTCGGGCACGTTTTCCACCACACAAACAATGCGCTGGTCGCGCCGCTCGTCGTCGCAAATCGCACAGTGCTCGGCCTCCGCCAGGTTCCCGCAGCGCTGGCAGCGGCGCACACTGCGGGCCGCTTCTTCCAGAGCCTGAATCAACACCGGCAGTGCCTCGGGCTTGCCCACCAGCAGGTGCAGGGCGATGCGCTCCGCCGAGCGGTAACCCACGCCGGGTAACTGCTTGAGCTGCTGTTGGAGTCGTTCGAAGGCGGGAGTCATAAAAAAGCCGGGCGCGGGGGCGCCCGGCACTCAGAACTTTCGCTTAGAACATGCCTGGCATCTGGAAGGCAGAGGTGACCTTCTGCATCTCGGCGTCGTTGTAGTCCTTGGCCTGCTTGGCGGCATCTTGGATGGCGGCGAGCAGGGTGTCGGCGATCAGCTTGGAGTCCTCTTTGAGGAACTCCGGGTCTAGGGCCAGCGCGAGGAATTTGCCCGCGCCATTGATCTTCACTTTGACGGCGCCACCGCCCGCAGTGACATCGATTTCTTTGGTTCCGAGCTGAGTCTGGATCGACTCGATGGAACGCTGCATTTTCTGGGCTTGTTTGAGGAGTTTGCCTACGCCGGCCATGGTAAAGAAGGGTTGTTGGTTAAACGCTGCGGGTTGAGAAAGGGCTAGTGCCTAGCAAGCGGGGCAAGTCTTCAAGCCCCAAGTAATCTAAGGTGTGCTAAAAACTGCTCAGCGGGCCGCCTGTGTGCGCGAAATTAGCCGCCTTTTTTGCTCACCACCGCCGCTTCAATCGGGTCGTACCAATCGGCCGCTTATTCACCTCGATCGCTCGCTAAAATTTTAACGCATAGTGTTATTTATAAGTTTTATATGAACTAAAATTGCGGTCGAAAAAAACTGCGCTAGGTGTTCGCCGAGGGGTTCGAAAAAGTGAATTTTTTGTTAAAGTCTAAGGGGTGCGGTCCGATGGTATTAGGGTCGGTGGAATTGGCCCAGTAATTGCATTAATCCAAGTCTCTCATGAAATCCTCGGTCGCCAATAAATCGAACCCCCAATCGCCCAATCCCATTTCAGTTGGTCTGAGTTGCTGGTTGTGGGAGCGTGAGCGCGTGCGCCGGATCGTTCGTCTGGGAGAAAAGTGGGGCGTGAATTTGAGGTTAACTCAGCAAGTCCACGGCCTGCGCCGCGACATCCGGTGTCAGGTCACCGGACCAAACGTGGACCGTTTCATCGGTGAATTCGCCCGCCGTTGCTAGCAGTAGCTGTCTATGGTCGGCGCATGGAACGGGTTGGGTTCCTCGGCTCGATTCCCGTCGTTAGCACAGTAGAAATGCCAGAGCTTTAAAGGGCATAGAAGAGTCGATACGAAGCGCTAAAAAACGCGGTGCAGTGCCCGTTTCGCCGCGTGAATCGTTCCCGATCGCACGGTTCATGCCGCTCTGGGTCGGAAACCGCCTTTAAAACAGCCCATTTTTTTGGGATTTGCAGATTTTCGCTTAAGCTGGATGGGGTTTGCGCCGAATACAGGGGAATCCCCGCTTCATGGGTTGCGGTCCGCATTCTCCCTCTACCTTTATTTCGCTATGTCTGACCGCGCTCCCCTCACCCCAGAACTCCTCGATCGGGCCGTTCGGCAGGCGTTTGACCATGTGTTCCCCATTCTCGTCAAAACCAATACCCGCTTCATCGACAGCGCGCCGCAAATTGATGCCAGTATCCTTGGTGATGGTGGACTGGTCATGGGTTGCGTGGGTTTTCTCGGTGATATCGATGGGTTTATCCATCTTCGCTTCTCTGACGAGTGCTCCCAGGTGATCGCGGGTCTCATACTCGGCATGAGCCCCGACGAGATCAAAGCGGAGGGTTTTGATTTGGTTAAAGACAGTTTGGGCGAACTGACCAACATGTCCGTGGGCAATTTCAAAAACGGGCTGTGTGACCTGGGCTATCCCTGTAAATTGACGCTACCGACGATCGTGCGAGGGACGCATCTGGTGGTGCCGACTGCCAAGGGGGCGACCCGGCGGGTTTATCATTTTGAAATCGTAGGACACCCGTTGCTCGCCGATTTGCAGCTCAAGGTGGATTGAGCGCTGGGGGGCCGTCGTAGGGCCGTAATCTACGAGATTCCGGTTTGATCTCTGAGGTGCTGAGGTAGTGCGGTGCTTTAGCCCGCAGGTTTGAACAAATTTCCATTGCAATCGTCGATGCGGGCTGAAGCACCGCACTACTTTTTATCCGACAACTTAAATGTTACAGCCTGCTAGCCTCTCCGTTTGGCGGTGGGCAGGGTTGCGAGCAACACCTTGACCGGTGCGGAGGTTTTTCCGCGTAACCACGCCACCATGAGCTGCCATTTTGCTCCCGTGTCGCTGAGCGGGCGAAACACCACTCCGGGCACCGGGCGTTGGGCCGCATAATCGGGCAACAGGAGCACTGCGCCCTCGGTCACCACCAAAGCCAAGGCGTGCGTCAGGCTGTCGGCATCTTGCACGAAGCGCGCCCGGAACCCCGCGCGTTTGCACAACCTGGCAACCCACGGGTTGTGGCCGGGCAGATCGCCGTCGTGCGCGCCCACAAAAACGTCCTTTCGCAACTCCCCCAGTTTCACGCTTTCTGCGGCAGCTAGCTTATGGTCGGCGGGAATCGCCACCATCACCGGCAGCACCGCGAGCGTTCGCACATAAAACTCCTTGGATTGCAGCCCGTTTTCCTGGCCGATCAGGCCCACGTCGATATCGCCTTTGCGCAGTGCCGCGATCTGCTCCCCCGGCGAAAGATCCAGCATGCGCACCTTCACCTCGGGGTGGGTTTGGCGCAGGGCGACCAACGCCGGGTTGAGGTAATCGGAGGCCGCCGAAAGCAGATAACCGATGCGCAACTCCTCGCTTTGCCCGCGCGCTCGCCGGCGCACCTCGCCTAGCACGGTGTCAAACGAGGCCAGCACCGGTTGCATGCCATCAAAGAGCGCATGCCCGGTGGCACTGAGCGCAACTCCGCCCGGCCCGCGTTCCAGCAGGGCCGCGCCGATTTCTTGCTCCAGCGCCTGCAGCTGGCGGCTGAGTGTCGATTGGGAAACATGCAGGCGTTCGGCCGCCTGACTGAGGCTGCCGTGTTCGACGATGGTGAAAAACGAACGCAGGAGGGTTAGGTTCACGTTGCCGCCCAAGCTATGCGAAAAACGCATGGGGGCAATCCGTTCCTTGCACTAGCGGTAAAGCGACCGGTGGGTTATGGTCTTGGCCATGCGTTTTAACTTCTCCATCGCCTCCTCCCTTCGTCTGCCAGTCGTGTTTGCCGCGTGCGCGCTGCTAACCTCCACCGCCGCTCACGCTGCGCCCCAAACCTTCGACTTCAAAGACCCAAAGGGCGTGAACAACATCCAGTTCAACCTCGACGCCCCGCTTGAAGCCATCACTGGCACCGCCAACGGGGTGAGCGGCAGCGTGAGTTTTGATCTCGATGCGCCCGCCGCTACCACCGGCCGCATCGTGCTCGAAGCCAAGTCGCTTACCGTGGGCAACTCGAAGATGCTCGAACACCTTCAGGGGGCTAAGTGGCTCGATGTGGCCCAGTACCCGACCATCGTTTTCGAGGCCTCCAAGCTCTCCAACGTCCGCACCCAGGGCGCGCAGATCCTCGCCGACCTCACCGGTAAACTCACGCTCAAGGGCATCACCAAGGAGCTGACCGTGCCGGTCTCCTTCACCTACTTGGCGGACAAGCTCGGGGCGCGTCTCAACGACGAGAAGATCAAGGGCGACTTACTGGTGTTGCGCGCCACCTTCGAGATCAACCGCAGCGAGTTTAACATCATGGCTGGTCAGGCCACCGAAAAGGTTTCCGAGAGCATCCAGCTCTCCCTGGCAATCGCCGGCGCCGCGCCCAAAAACTAACCACCCAATCCGAAGTAGCGCGGTGCTTTAGCCCGCTTCAGAACGATGGAGATAAAATCCCCGCCGCGCCTTCGTTTTTTAGCACCGGTCGCTTCGCTGGATTTCCGGCAGGCGCGTCTTCAGCCCCACGCGTTGCGGCAAACCGACGCAGCCGTTTTGGCGAAGACCTCGTCACCTTCGTCGATATTGAAGGCGTTCTCGTCGAACGGGTCGCGGTGGCGGCCGACTGGCTGCACGGATTGGTTGGGGCATCCTGAAATTGTCACGGTCACGCCCTGTTTTGCGATTGATGAGCCGGTGACGAACCTCTGCACCACGCTCAGGTTGCCTGGCCCATTGGAGCGCTCGCGTCGCGAGATTGAACGCCACCTGCCTACGCTCGCTCCCGCACGCCGCTACACCTGAGTCTAATTCCCGATCAAGATCAGGAAAATTGGCCGGGTACGGCCAACCTAGTACACGGGATCGGGAGTTGGCCGTCCCTAGCCAAGTCCGCACACCTTGAGGATGCATGGGTAGAATACCTAAAAGCCTAACCCATTAGGTTAGGCTTTTCCTCTGGCGTCCGTCTTGCCTAAGCGCCGGACGGGCGCAGTGCGCTCGGTTACAACTTCCAGGTGATTCCGGCGGAAACCAAGGTGCGCTCAAAGGCGGCTTGGTCGCTGAAGGTTTCGGTCACGTTGGTGCGGATGTTTTTGGCGAATTCTTGCGTCACCGAGAGCGTCCAGGCGAGCGTGGCGCTGGAGTTCCAGGTGAGGCCGGCGATGCCCGTATAGAGCACGTCGTTTCGATCAGTTGAGCTGCCATCGTAGTCATTCTTGGCCAGGCGGCCGGTCAGCGTGGCGGTCCACTGGTTGCTGAAGTCGTGTTTCCATCCGAGCTGGTAGGCGGAAGCGAGTACACTCGCGCAGCCAGTGGAGGATACGACGCGGCCCATGTTGGTTTTGAGTTGGAGTTCGTCGCTGGCGGCGGCCTTCCAAGTGGCGGCCACGTCCTGGTAGAGGCCCTCGAGGCTTTTGTCGGCGCCTAGATAAGAGGATGTATACACATTCACGGTCCACCCGAGCTGTGCGGCCAGTTTTAGGCTGGGCGTGACTTTGCCGTCCACACCGGCGAGGACGCGGTTGTACTGGTTGGTGGCGTGGTTGACCGTGGCCGGGGCGGCATCCGTGTCTTGGTAACAATAGCCGCGGCGGTAACCGAGGTAGTAATCGGGGCCGCCCTTTACGAACGTCCGGCCAAAGTCGGTGCCACCATTGAGGTCGTAGCGGTCGCGGTAGTTTTCGGCGCCGGGCAAGGCGTGGGTCTGCATATCCCAGTACTGGAGTTTGCCCACGCCGCGCACGAAGTTTTGGCCGAGGTCGTAGCGCACGGCTAGGTCGGTTTTGTTCTGGAACTGGTCGCGGCGTTCCCGCGGGGCGACGGTAGTGAAGCTGCTTTTGCCGGGAATATTCCCGTAAGCGCAGCCCTGATCCTCGCCCTGAACCTGGGCGAATTCGGTAGCGGCGTTCACGCTGAGCGCATCGAAGGCGTGCTTATAGCCAGCGGCGAGCTGGTGCTTCACGTTGTCCTCGTCACTGGCGTTCCAGAATCGGTAGCCGGTGGCGGCGTAGCTAGCGGACGCTCCGCAGCCAAGCTGGGTACCCACCTTGGTGCCCACGGTTGAGACGACCGAGTCGAGCCGACCGAGTGTGCCCTGGTCGACCAGGTACACGTTGTTGTCGTAGCCGAGTGAGCCGGTGAAGGCGACCTCGACGGGCGAGGACGCTTTAGCCACCGCAGGCGCTGCGGCACAAGCGCAGGGCAGCAGACTTGGGATCAGGAGGCACGCAATGAGGTGGGTTTTCATGCTCGGGAGAAGCATGAGGCATAATTTATCCGCGTTTGGTGCGGCAATACTATTAGTTTATCTGATTATGTGGATGGCGGTAGTGGTGAGTGAGGAGTTTTATGAATTCAGCTCACCCAAAAATGAAACGAGGGTTAGGGACTGGGGGTTTTTTGGGGTTCTTTGGGCAGGGATTTGGTGCTCCACCCGGAGTCGTGCGCGTTAAAAGTGATGGTGTTGCCCTTCTCGAGTTCCTTGAGCCAACGCATGCCGTTGTTTTTAAAATAGGCGTCGGCCCCTTCGGCCCCGAGGCGCGCCCGGACCTGCTCCCGGGTGGCGGAAGCCAGTTCAGCCAGCGCTTGTTTTTTCTGGGCTGCGGGCAGGTCGGCTTTGGTCGCAATCTGCTGGGCGGCGGAGGCGGTGGAGTCACGTAACGTGTATAGGCGCGCGGGCGTGTCGGCGGGCAGAGTCAGGCGGCGGGTGGCGGCTTCGAGTTGCCGCCAGTCGTTGTCCTGCTTGCGAATCGACTCGGCGTAGCGTGCCTCGCCGACGACTGCCTTGATCTGCGCTTGCAGTTGGGCTTCCGCAGCCTGGCGCGCCTTCCAGTAATTCTGGTCGCGCTCAGCTCCGCCGCCATAGGGGTCGTTGTTCTGAGGATTGTACTGCTCGTCGAAGGCTTTTTGCAGCGGGAAGATCGTCAGGTATTCTTGTTCGGTGGCGTTTAACGCGGTCATTTTGCCGCGCAACTGTTGTGCGGTGGACGACTGGCGCAGCTCGTAAGCCTGGCGCTCCGCTGGCGACATCAGGGCCTCCATGTCGCGTTTTTGTTCGGCCTGCAGGTAGCGCAGTTTTTCGCCGTCCGAGGCGAGGCGGAAGCCCTGGGTGTCCTGCTGCACCTCGTTGATCAACTCCTGGTAATCCTGCTGGATATCCTGGAGTGCCTGGCGCTTTTCGGGGGCGAGAAAGGAGAACTGCTGCGACTGCCAGCGGTTTTGATTGGCGTCCACTCCCAGCAGGCGTTCGGACTCCTCTTTGACCTCGCGTTGCAACCGACGGGCTTCGTCGCGCTGGGCTTTGGTGCGGTTGCCATTCCAGCCGTTGGCCGAGTTGCGGTCGTCTTTCCACCAAGCCTGATTGGTCTCAGATTCGGAAGGCTGGGGGTTGAGGGCTTTGAAACGCGACTCGTACTTTTTCCAGATGCGCACCTGAACGATGGCGCGAACCATCTCGTCCGATAAACCCGAGGCACGCAGCAGGTCGCGGAGGGCCTCGGGGTTGTCGTCCGCGAAAATGGCGGCGGCAGCAGGCGAAAGCCGGGCTTCACCGTTGGCGGTGACCGCAGCGGAGGAGTGAGCTGTTCCTAGCGGGCGCTTTGGGGTGATTTGCTCGTTTGGTGGGGCTTCAGTGGGCGACGAGTTCCAGTTAACCGTGAGCAAAGCGGCGTTGGCGACCAGCGACGCGGCAAGGAGTAGGGGAAGCGCTTTCATGAGGGCGGAATGGGGTGGGGCGGTGGGGTGGTAATGAGTTGCACCACGCCGCGCTTTGACCGCAATCCCTTTAGAGGGCGCAACATTCACGTGCTTTGCCCCATCGCGAGCATTTCAAATGAAAATGTAGCCGGCTGAAGTAGCGCAGACTTCCAGTCGGCTTATCAGAAAAGTGGGCGTAGAAGCCTGCGCTACGTCGAGCCGATCCCGTGGCTGCGCGGACGTTGCCAACTATCGCCCCAGCCCGACGAGCACGGCACGGAGTTGGGCTGCGTGATCCTTGGTGTCCACTTTGGCGATCACGGCCAGAACGGTGCCGTCGGTGGCGAACACATACGCGGCGCGGGCAGGGCCCTGGTAGGTTTTTCCATACATGGACTTTTCCACGATGGAGTTGGTCGCCCTCGCGAAGGCATCGGTCGGGTCGCTCGCCAGGGTGTAGGCGAGGCCCTTTTTCGCGGCGTACTTCAGGTGCGAGCCGCAGGTGTCGCGGCTGAGCGCGATCAGTTGGTAGCCAAGGGCGGCGAACTCGGCGGCATGCTCCCCGAGCGACTCGGTCTGGCGGTCGCACGAGGGCGTGTTGTTCTTCATGAAGACCGACACGATTGTCGGCCCGGTTAGCAGGTCGCGGAAAACGATCTCGCTGGCCACGCCGCCGCGCACGACAGACAGCGTGAAATCGGAAAGGAGTTTCTGGCCAACGGCGATCATGGTCTTATGTGTGTGTGGTCGTAACGCTCCGCGCGGGTGACGGTTACGTTGTTCCGCTTTCCGCCAAGGCTCCTCAGATGTGCTTGGAGTCGGCCTCGTCTTTTTTGACGTAGCCGGATTCCTGGCGCTGGTGGTTAACGGCGTTTTTCTTGAGGTAGGCTTGGTAAACGTCCTCGGAGGTCATGCCGAGGGTTTGCGCGAGCGAAACGAGGAAGTGGAATAAATCGACGACCTCAACCTTGGCGTTTTGCTCGTCGAATTTCTGGTATTTGGCCCACCATTTCCATGGAACGCTGTCGATCAACTCGGCGGTTTCCTGCTGCATGGCGCGGGTGTAGTTGAGGATCCACTTGGTTTTCTCCTCTTCGGTGGCCGGCGGCAGGGTGACGCCGATGCGCGCGTTGAGGGCCTCTTGCATGCGGAAAATTTCTTCGAGCTTGTCCATGGGCGGAGGTTTGGCGGTGCTGGGGCCGAGATTCAAGAGACAAGTGAGCGTCGGGGCCATTCCGCCCGAGAGACCAAGGGCGGGCGTGGGCGGGAAATTAGCTGTTGCGCCAAGGCAACGGTTAGGTGACGGTCAATGGGTTGTTACCTGAGTTGAGCGCTCACGCGCCCCGCGATAACACGTCCCTTGCAGCTCCCGCCCTACGCGGTGAGCGCGAGTTTAACCCACAGATAAACAAAGACATGTCAGATAATACCACGTCCGGCACCACGCCCTCCGGGGCTCCTGCCGAGAACGCTGGCGCACCCGCTGCGCCCGTAGCCGATTGGGGTGCCGATGTCGGCGCCAACCGCGGCTCGGGTCTCGCGCGCGGTAAACGCGTCACGCCCCAGGCCGCTCCGGCCTCCGCCAGCAACCCTGCCGCCACCGGCACCTACCAACCCTCCGCCGTGCAAGTGCTTAAGGCGGAGACGGAATACCAGAACCCGTTCGCTTCGGCCGACGTGGCTCCTGTCAGTGCTGCTCCTGTCGTCGCCCCGGTCCTGGCCGCCGCGATTCCTGTTGCGCCAGTGGTTGTTAGCAAACCCGCGGAGGCTCCGGCCACCGCTGTTATTACTCCCGCTCCCGCCGTCAAGGCCGAGCTCAATATACTCCCACCTGCCGAAGTGAAGCGTCCCGCCCAAAGCTGGGAGTCCAAGCCTGCCTTCCCTTACGAGGGTAAGGCCGCTGCGGCCTCCACTGGCTCGGCCCCAAAGCCCGCCGGTCAGCGCACCGAGTCGCCGCTTGAGGCGGAACGCCCTGTATTCCGTCCGGTGCGTCGCAGCGAAGTGCCCATGCTCGAGCGTGCGCCTGATGCTAGCGGCAAGCCATTGCCTCGTGAAGATTTCCATAACCCTGGAAATCGCCAAGGGCGTGGCGGCCAAGGTCGCGGGGGCCAAGGGCGTGGCGGCCAACGCGGTGGTGGTCAAGGTCAGGGCAACCGTGCGCAGTCGCGTGACGGTGGTCCGCGCCAGCCGCGCGATCAGCGTGGTCCGATTGCTCCCGGCGCTCCAGCTTCGGGTTCAGCCCCGCTCGCCGGTGGCCAATCGCAGCCTGTTTCCGGCAAGAAGCCCAGCGGGCTGTTCGGCTGGGTCAAAGGCCTTTTCGGCACCGCGCCTGAGCCCGGCAAGCCATCCCTCTCCGGTGCCCAGCCCCAACAGGCTCAGCCCGGTGAAGGCGGCCCCGATGGCAACCGTCGTCGTCGTCGCCGCGGTGGTCGCGGTCGCTCCGGCGGCGGTCAAGGGGGCCCGCAAGGCCCCAATCCTAACCAGCAGGGCCATGGCCAGGGTCAACCTGCCCACGGTCATGGCGGCGGCGAACACCGTCCGCAGGGCCAAGGCGGCGGTCGTCGTCGCGGCGGTCGCGGCCGTGGGCGGTCCGGCGGCGGTCAAGGCGGCCCGAGTGCTCCGGGCGGTGGCCATCGTCACGATGGCGGCGGCTCTGGCATTCCGCCCTCCGCTTAAGCCGAGTTAAACCTTGCCAAGGGCTCACTGCCCCCGCGCATGTTAAAGGCGTCCGTTTTACCTCGGACGCCTTTTTTGTGTCCGTATTCTTGGGCTCATCGAGTCGGCATGCGACTCCCCCGCCGTCGACATTCCTTCCTCACTTTTATCCTCACCTTTTAAACTCACTCAGATGTCCGATCTCATCGTTCACGGCGGCAAGCCTCTCACTGGCACCATCACCCCTTCGGGTAACAAGAACTCGGTGCTGCCCATCTTCTGCGCCACATTGCTCACCGACGAGCCCGTGACGTTGCGCAACGTCCCCGATATCACCGATCTCAATAAACTCGTCGCGTTTTTCAAGTCCCAGGGTTCGCAAATCACCTGGGATCGCGACTTGGGCGAGATGCGCGTTTGCCACGCCACCTTCAGGAGCAACCTTGAAAACGATGAGCTGCCCCAGGACATGCGTTCGACCGTCCTGCTCTATCCGGCGCTGCTCAACCGCCTGCGTCAAATCGCCATTCAGGCCAACACCAAGGGCTGCTCGCTGGGCGTGCGCGAAATCGACCCGCACCTTGAAATCCTTTCGGTGCTCGGTGCGATTGTGAACGAGGGCGACCCGCTGGTCATCGCCTTGCCCAAGGGTTTTAAGGGCGCGCGCCACTGGTGTGATTACATGTCGGTTACGGTGACCGAAAACTTCGCCATGGCCGCCGCACTCGCCGACGGCGAATCCACTCTGATCAACGCCGCCAGCGAGCCCCACGTGCAGGACCTATGCGCGGCGCTCGTCGCCATGGGCGCGAAGATCGAGGGGCTTGGCACCTCCATGCTCAAGATCTCCGGCGTGGAAAAACTCCACGGCGCCGACATCACCATTAACAGCGACTACCACGAGATCGTGACCTTCCTGGCCCTCGGTGCCATCACCGGTGGCGAGGTCCGCGTGACCAAGGCCCTGCCGCACCACTTCGACCTGATTAGCCGAGCCTTCAAAAAACTCGGCGTCGTCATCGAACACGAGGGCGACACCGTGGTGGTGCGCCGCGGGCAGAAGCTGGTTATCGAGACGCCGTTCACCACCAATTTGCTGCCAAAAATCGAGGCCGCCCCGTGGCCGTATTTCTCGGTCGATTTGCTCCCGCTGATGATCGCCCTGAGCACACGCTGCGACGGCACGATTCATTTCTGGAACAAGGTCTACGAAAACGGTTTTTCGTGGATTCCTGAGCTGGCCAAGTTCGGCGCGCACGCACTGGTGAGCGACCCGCACCGGCTCGTGGTTTTTGGCAACCGCCCGCTGCGCCCGGCCACGGTGGAATCGCCCTACATTATCCGTGCGGCGGTGGCGCTCTACATGGTGGCGGCGGCGATCCCCGGCGAGTCGGTGGTGCGTCATGCCGAGATCATCAAACGCGCCCACCCTCGCTTCGTGGAAAACCTCCGCACCCTCGGCGCCGAAGTGGAGTGGAAGTAAACGAATCGAGCGTTTTGCCCACGGAATACACAGAACACACCGAAACCCCATCCACGTTCTCTTTCTTCTGTGTATTCCGCGTGTTCCGTGGGCAATAATTCCGTCCTGTCTTAATCATCCCCCGTATGCCTCCCGCTGCTCCCGATTCATCAAAAGACAAAGGCCTCGGTTACCTTGCCTCGACGCTCGCCTCGCCCGTCTCCTCCGCCGAGGCCGCGCTGCGCCCGCTTTCCTTTTCTGACTTCACCGGTCAGCCCAAAACCGTCGAGCGCCTGCAGGTCATGGTCGGTGCCGCTAAACGTCGCGGCGACCCGCTCAATCATATCCTGCTCTCCGGCCCGCCCGGCTTGGGCAAAACCACGCTCTCGTTCATTCTCGGCCATGAGATGGGCCGCAACGTCCGCGTAACTTCCGGTCCCGTGGTTGAAAAAGCAGGCGACCTCGCCGGTCTGCTCACCAGTTTGGAAGAGGGCGACTTGTTGTTCATCGACGAGATCCACCGCATCCCCAAGACGGTCGAGGAATACCTCTACAGCGCGATGGAGGACTTCCGCATCGACATCATGATCGACCAAGGTCCCAACGCCCGCAGCGTGCGCCTTTCGATTCCGCGTTTTACCCTGATCGGCGCGACCACCCGCGCCGGCCTGCTCACCGCCCCGCTGCGCTCGCGTTTCACCCTTCAGACACGCCTCGAATATTATGACGTGACCACGCTCATGGGCATCGTGATTCGTAGCTGCGGACTGCTCAACGTGGCTATCGACGAGGGCGGCGCTCGCGAGATCGCCGCCCGTTCGCGCGGCACTCCCCGCATTGCAAATAATTTGATCAACTTCTGCCGCGATTACGCGCAGGAGCGGGCCAAGGGAAACATCACCCGCCAAACCGCCGCCGCCGCCTTGGAGCTGCTGGAAATCGACGCGGCCGGGCTCGACGAAATGGACAAACGCGTCCTGCGCGTAATGGCAGAAAACTACAAAGGCGGCCCGGTTGGGCTGGGCACCATTGCGGTGGCCGTGGGCGAAGAAGCCGAGACGCTGGAGGAGGTTCACGAACCGTTTCTCATTCAGGAAGGTTACCTGCAACGCACTCCCCAGGGCCGTATGTTGACCGCCAAAGGCTACCTCGCCATCGGCTTGAAAACTGCAGTCGGCAGCGGCGGCGACCAAGGCTCTCTGCTGTAGTTTGTCACTGCGGCTCCACGTTCTCCTCTTTCATCGTCCCTCCCGTGAAGCCCCTGCCCGAGTAAAAGCCTAACCGAATAGGTTAGGCTTTTACTCGGGCAGGGCGGTGGCGTTTTTGGAAATGTCGGCTTCTTCTCCAGCTACCCCGGCCCCTTTTTTCGTATGCGCTTTTTCCTCGCTCCATTGTTCGCCCTCACGCTCGGTCTCGCGTTCTTTGGTACGACGTCTCGTGCCACCGCACCCGCTTCCGCCAGCCCCGTCGGCTGGGCGTGGGTGGGTGGACTCACCGACGCAGCGGCGGTGGTCACCGCCAAACTCGACACACCTGTGCCCGCCCGACTGGAACTGCTCGACACCCCACCGTCACTCGTTGCGCCCGTGCAGACCGCACCCATGGACGGCGGCACGCTCCATCGCTTCCATCTCGGCGGCCTCAAGCCCGACAAGACCTACAGCTATCGTTTTATTGCAGCCACCGGCACGCCGCTCGACGACGAGGCGCGTTCCTTCCGTACCTTTCCTGCGCCCGGGCAACCCTCCAGTTTTTCCTTCGCCGTGGGCTCCTGCGCACGCGCGAAAAACTCCCCGGCTTTTGCCGCAGCCGCCACACAAGGTGCCCGCTTCTTTTTGCACACCGGCGATTTCCATTACGCTGACATCGCCGAAAACCGCGTCGAAGCCTTTCGGGCGGCTTACGACGCCCACCTCGCCGCCCCGCGCCTGCGCACGCTGCTGGCCAACACACCGCTCCTTTACCAGTGGGACGACCACGATTATGGCCCCAACGACAGCAACCGCACCAGCCCCAGCCGCGACGCTTCGCTGCGAAACTACCGCGAACTGGTGCCGCATTTCCCGCTGATCGTGACGGCGGAAAATCCCAGCGCTCCGGTGGATCAGGCCTTCACGGTGGGCCGCGTGCGCTTCATTCTCTCCGACCTGCGCAGTGAACGTGATTCGTCCGGCCGGCGGATGATGAGTGCGGCGCAAGACGCCTGGCTGCGGGCCGAACTGTTCGCCGCGCGTGACGCGGGTTGTCCGCTGATTTTCTGGGTGTCTTCGGTGCCCTGGAACGGTGCACCGAGTAAAGACGATCGTTGGCAAGGCTACCCGGTGCACCGCACCGAAATCGCGGATTTTATCAAAGCGAACGGCCTGGCCGGGCGCGTTGTGATTTTGTCGGGTGACGCGCACATGACGGCGATCGACGACGGATCGAACAGCGATTTCGCCACGGGCGGCGGCGCGCCAATTCGTGTGTTTCAAGCCGGCCCGATTGCCAATCGCGGTAGTTACAAAGGCGGCCCCTACAGCCACGGCGCCCGTTATCAAAGCCTGCCCACCGACACGCTCAACCAGTTCGGGCTGGTGGATATCAACGACGACGGCCGCCAGATCCGTGTGACGTGGAGCGGCCGCCAAGGCGCCGACGGCCTCGGCAACCAAGTGCTCGTCTCCGAGCGTGACGCGCAAGGCCCGATCCAGCTCGAGTTCACCGTGCAATAATGCCCGAACCCAAAGTCTAACCTAATAGGTTACACTTTAGCTTGGAGGCTGTGGGCCGAGGCGACGGGTTTTTGGCCGCAGTGGAAATGCACGAAGGTTTTTTCTGCGGCACCATTGCCGCGCTGCGCAGAACCGGTAGCGTCGCACATCAATGACGCCTTTCACCACGATTTTAACCCATCCCGGCGGGGCGCATAAAGACGAGTTCCTCGCCTGCTGCGTGCTCTTGGGGGTGCACCCTGCGCCCATTTTACGCCGCGAGCCCTCACCGGCCGATTTGGCTGATACCACCATGGCCGTGGTGGACGTGGGCCTCTCCCACGACCCGGCGCTCAACAACTTCGACCACCACCAATTGCCGCGCGACTACGTTCCTACGTGCGCCCTCTCCCTGGTGCTTCGCCACCTCGGGCTCTACGAGGATACGCGCGCATTCTGCGAATGGCTCGAACCGGCCGAATGGTTCGACTGTCGCGGACCAATGGATACCGCCCGCTGGCTTGGCGTCGACCGCGACATCGTTGGCAAACTCAACTCCCCGATCGACGGCACGTTGCTGCGCCGCTTCGCCCAAGCCACGCGCTTGGCCCCCGGCGACCCGCTCTGGGAGATCATGCGTATGATCGGCGAGGACCTGCTCGGGTACGTGCGCTCCGTGCGCGAGCGCCTCGACTTCATCGGTACTCACGCCGAAATCTGGACGCTTGAAACCGTTTCCGGCGCCCCGAGCGTGCTCTTCCTGCCGCGTACCGAACCGTTGCCCGGCGATCCCTCGGCCGGCATCGAGCGCTATGTGGAAAGCCAGGGGCTCGGCAATCGGGTGCTCGCACTCATTTCGCCCGATCGCCGTAGCGGTGGTTATGGACTCACCCGCCACCGCGATAGCCAACGACTCGACTTCACCCGCATCGCCGGCGAGGCGGATGTCCACTTTGCCCACGCCCGCGGTTTCGTCGCCAAGACCTCCGCCACCGACCCGCAGCGCCTGCGCGAACTTGTTGGTCTCGCCTTCGGCTGACCGCTCCCGCTTCCCCCCCGATCCCCTTGGGGCCACGCCTGAAAACGTAGCGCAGGCGTGCAGTCTGCTCGGCGTGCAAGCCCTAGGCCTCAAGCCAGTTTTGGGCCGAGTTCGGCGAGTACCTGCATGACGAGCTGCTCGGGCTCAAGAAGGCGGCCGGCGCCCTCTTCGCCGCAGGCCAGCGGGCCGTTGCCAGTGGGAAGAACGCGCACCCCAAGACCGCCGAGTTTGGTAAGCGAGGCCTGGGTGAGTGGGTGCTCGAACATGGCGACATTCATCGCGGGAGCGATCCACCACGGCTTTTTCTGCAGCTCCCAGGCCAGGAACAGGCTGCCGACCAGATCGTCGGCCAGGCCGTTGGCGAGTCGGTTGATCGTATTGGCGGTCGCGGGGGCGACCAGCGCGAGGTCGGCCCAGCGGGCGAGGTTAATGTGTTCCATCGCCCGCCCTTCTTCCCACATGTCGCTGGCCACGGTCTGGCCGGTGAGGCCTTCTAAAGTCGCTTTGCCGACGAATTGGAGCGCTGCGGGGGTAGCGACCGTGCGCACCTCAATACCGGCCTGCACCAGCCGCGAAATCGCGAAGCAAGCCTTGTAGCACGAGATCGAGCCGGTGAGGAAAAACAGCAGGCGGGGTTTGCGGGCGGTAGTCATGGGAGGGAGAGCAGGGAGGGGGAGCGGAACGGGACGGAGTCGGAGGGTTACACAGAGGGCACATGAGGTGGCACAGAGGTCACGGAGCAAGGCAGCGGAGCGTAGTCAAAATCGGCAATAATGAGCTTTACGGTGATAGAATTGGGCTCTGTGGCCTCAGTGCATCCTCTTGTGCCCTCTGTGAAACAAGTTCGGGTTTAGTAAGATTCTTTGGCGCTCGGGAAACTGCCGTCGGCTACGGCTGCTGCGTATGCGTTCAGGCCGTTCCCCACTGCGCCACCAGCGTCGGCGAAGGCGCGCACAAAGCGCGGTGAGAACCCGGGGTTGAGTCCGAGCAGATCGTGAAACACCAGCACCTGTCCGTCGGTGTGAGGACCTGCGCCGATACCGATCACTGGAATTGCCAAGGCTACCGTGATGATTTGGGCGACTTCACTTGGCACGCATTCGAGCACCACTCCGCAGGCTCCAGCCGCTTCGGCGGCGCGGGCTTGGGTGATAAGAGCCTCGGCGGCGGCCTCGGTTTTAGCCTGCACCTTGTACCCGCCGAGGCCGTTAACCGACTGGGGAGTCAGCCCGAGGTGGACGATCACCGGCACGCCGGATTCGACTAGATGGCTAACGACATCGGCATGACCGTCGATGCCCTCAATTTTAACCGCGTGGGCACCGGCGCGCATCAGCAGTACGGCGCATTCGACGGCGGGCACGATGCCCTTGCGGGCGGCTAGGAAAGGGAAGTCGGCGATGATAAACTTGGTGCCGGCCAAGCCTCGGGCGACAGCGGCGGTGTGGCGCGCCATGATTTCGGGGGTGGCGGCGAAAGTCGTCGCGTCGCCATCGATGACCGTTGCGACGCTGTCGCCGACGAGCACGCAGTCGACAGGAGAAGCAGCCAAAAAGCGGGCCTCCCACGCCGTGTAAGCGGTGGACATACTGATACGGCCCTGACCCTTGCGGGCTTTAAATTCGAGGACGGTTTTCATGCGAGGCGGCGACTGTCGCAGCTCGCTGGCAAAAGCCAACTCCGCTGTTGGGGCGGTTCGCGGCTTGGCTTGTGGACTGTTTTAAGTATCTGGCTATAAGTGGAAGACTGATGCGGGAGTTAACGCAGCAGCGGGCTGAGGGTTTTCCAGACGTTCTCCGCCACGATCTGGTGGCCGGCTGCCGTAGGGTGCACGCCGTCGGGTAGATTGAGTTCCGGTTCACCGCCAACTCCTTCCAATAAAAACGGCAGAAGCGTGGCCTGATTGGCATCGGCAAGCGCGGGGAAAATGGCGGCAAATTTTTGCCGGTAATCCTCCCCCATACTCACGGGCATCTGCATGCCGGTGATGATAATTTTAACCGCTGGGTTTTTTCCGCGAACCCGGTCGATGATGGCTTGTAGGTTTTTTGAGGCTACGGCGGGGGGCAACCCGCGTAGGCCGTCGTTGCTACCGAGTTCGAGGATGAAAAAATCCACCGGCACCCGCAGCACCCAGTCGATGCGGCGAAGCCCGCCGGCGGTGGTTTCCCCGCTCAGGCCGGCGTTAATGACGCGGTAGGGCAGGGCGGCGGCAGTGATCTTTTGCTGAATGAGTCCTGGGAACGCCTGGGTGCTGGCGTCGTCGAGACCGTAACCTGCGGTGAGGCTGTCGCCGTAAAAGAGGATGGTTTTGGGTGCGGGTTCGGCGGCCAGTAGCGACGCGAATCCCAACGCAATGGAAACGAAGAGTGAAATGATAACCTTCATCGGGTTGCGAAACGGTTGGCAGGCGATTGGGTCATAGCCCAATTATGAGTGAACAACCCATTTTAAAAGTCGAGCGGCTCAGCCAAACCTATCCGACCGCCGCAGGGCCGATCACGGTTTTGCACGAGGTGAGTTTTAGCCTGAGTGCGGGCGAGAGTCTGGCCATCCTCGGGCCTTCGGGCAGCGGCAAAACGACCTTGCTCGGGCTGAGTGCGGGGTTGGATCGGCCTAGCGGTGGAGAGGTGTACATTGCGGGCGAGGCGCTGGGCGGACTTGGCGAGGACGAGCGCGCGCGGGTGCGCAATCAGCAGGTTGGCTTTGTGTTTCAAAATTTCCAGCTGATCCCGACGCTCACAGCGCTGGAAAACGTGCTTGTGCCGCTGGAGCTGCGCGGGGAAAGCGGGCGCGAGGGCGAGGCGCGGGCGCTGCTGGATCGGGTGGGGCTTGGGGCGAGAGAGGGGCATTATCCGATCCAGCTTTCGGGCGGAGAGCAGCAGCGGGTGGCGTTGGCGCGGGCGTTTATCAATACCCCGAAGATCCTTTTTTGTGACGAGCCGACGGGAAACCTCGATGGGGCGACCTCGAATGCGATGGTCGAATTGATTTTCGGATTAAACCGCGAAGCGGGCACGACGCTGGTGCTGGTGACGCATGATTTGGAGTTGGCGAAAAAATGCGGCCGGGTGCTGCGCCTGCGCGATGGAAAGGTGGTGGATTGAGGGAAAAAGGAAGATGCGTTTTTGCCCACGGAACACACTGAATACACGGAAGAATCAGAGAATGAATCTCTCGTGTTCCACTTTCGGATAATGCCCAAAATTAACGAGAAGCCCGACGCGGATCCCAGTTGAGTGAAGATAATTTTGTAGCTGCGCACGGTGCTCATCGGTGAGTTTTGAAACTGCCTTAAGCTCAACGATGACTTTCCCGTAACAGATAAAGTCCGCCACATAATGCTGCCGCAAAGCATGCCCCTTATAAGTCAACGGCAGGGCGACCTGCGCTTTGGCTGGAATTCCCTGCAACCCAAACTCGATTTCTAGGCATTCTTGGAAGACAGCCTCCAAGAACCCACATCCTTTGTCCTTATAAACCTCAAAGCATGCCCCCAAAATCCGATACGTTTCATCCTTATTCAGTAGTTCCATAAATTCTTCCGTGTATTCCGTGTGTTCCGTGGGCCAAAAATCGGGTCTCCGGCAGTTGTCCGCCGCAGTAGCCGCCTCCCAGCAGTTCGCAGAGTAGTTCCAAAATTTCGCTTAAGAGTTCCGTGAGTAATCCTATGAATTTCATCCTTAAAATGGCCTGGCGCGATTCGCGCACTTCACGCCGACGGCTCGCGCTGGTTTCACTCTCGATCGTGCTCGGCGTGGCTGCGCTGGTCGCCATCGGTTCGTTTAGCGCCAACTTACGCCATACCATCGACGTCCAAGCCAAGTCCCTGCTCGGGGCCGATCTCGCGGTCAACTCGCGCTCCGCGATTTCCCCTGAGGCGCAGGCCTTTCTCGCGGGCTTGGGCGGTGAACAGGCCAGCGAGGTCTCGTTCGCCTCGATGGTGGTTTTTCCTTCGGCGGGTAACCAGACGCGGCTGGTTACCGTGCGCGGGTTGATGGGTGGGTATCCGTTTTATGGTGAAGTAAAAACGAGTCCGTTGGGCGCAATGGCGCGACTGCCGCAGGGTGACGTGGTGGTGGTGGAGGAAACGTTGTTGCGGCAGTTTGGCCTCAAGGTGGGCGATCCGCTCAAGTTGGGGGAAAAAGTATTTTCCATCGCGGCGGGCTTGGAGCAGTTGCCGGGCGACTCGGCGGCGGTGGCCACCCTTTCGCCGCGAGTCCTGGTGGGGCTTGGTGCGTTGGCGGATACGGGGTTACTCAAACGCGGTTCATTGGTGCGTTACCGTGAGTATTTTAAGTTCGGCCCGGAGGTGGATTCGCAAGCACTGGTCGCGCAACAACGCGAGCGCTTCCGCGAACTGCGACTCGACGTGGACACTGTGGAGGATCGGCGGCGCGAGCTGGGGCAGGCGCTGCAAAACGTGCAGGGGTTTCTGAGTCTGGTGGGGTTCGTGGCGTTGGTGCTGGGGGCGATCGGGGTGGCGAGCGCGGTGCATGTCTATGTGCGGCAGAAAATCACCACCGTGGCGGTGCTGCGCTGCCTCGGGGCGAGCGCGTGGCAGAGTTTTGCGGTTTACCTGGTTCAGGGGCTGGCGCTGGGTTTTGGCGGGGCGCTGGCGGGCGCGGCGGTGGGGGTGGCGGTGCAGTTGGGGCTGCCTCCGTTGGTGCGGGGGCTGCTCCCGTTTGACGTGGAGTTTTTTGTGGCGTGGGCGGCAGTGGGGCGTGGCTTGGCGGCGGGCGTGCTCGTGGGTGGGTTGTTCACCCTGCTGCCATTGCTCGCGGTGCGGCGGGTGTCGCCGCTAGTGGCCATACGCTCAGCGTTTGCCGAGCGTACGGGAACGGGCGACCCGCTGCGGTGGGCGGTGTTTGCGGCGATCGGGCTGGCGGTGGCGGGTTTCGCGGTGTGGCAAACGCAGCGCTGGTCGTGGGGGCTCGGGTTTGCCGGGGCGCTGGCGGTGAGTTTCGGGTTATTGGCGGCGGCGGCACGCGGGGTGGCGTGGGCTGCTCGACGGTGGTTACCAAAAAGGTTGCCTTACGTGGTGCGGCAGGGCGTGGCCAACTTGCACCGGCCCAACAACCGCACCGTGCTGCTGTTGCTCTCGCTGGGGCTGGGCACCTTTTTACTGCTCACGCTGACTCTGTCGCGCGAAACGTTGCTCAGCCAGATTCGCAGCACCGAGGGCGGGGCGCGGCCCAATCTGCTGTTTTTCGATATTCAGGACGACCAGTTTACTCCGCTGGAGGCGTTGCTCGCCGCGCAGGGTGCGCCGACGCTGGCGAGCGCGCCCATCGTGACGATGCGCCTACTCAGCCTGAAGGGGCGCAAAATCGAAGCGCTGCTCAAGGACAACACGGTGGGTATTCCCTCGTGGGCGCTGCGGCGCGAGTATCGCTCCACTTACCGGGGTGCGCTGTCATCGACCGAGACGCTGGTGGCGGGTCGCTTCACGGGGCGTGTCTCTGGCGGCGGCATGGAGGTCGATAACACGGCTGGCGGCAATGGGGTGGTTAACGAGGCAGTTATCCCTATTTCCATGGAAGAAAAACTCGCGCGCGACATGCAGCTGGGGCTGGGCGACGAGGTGGAGTTTGACGTGCAAGGCGTGCCGCTAAAAACGCGCATCGAAAGCGTGCGGCGGGTGGACTGGCGGCGGATGTCACCCAATTTTTTTGTGCTCTTTCCCGAAGGGGTCTTGGAGGGGGCACCTAAGTTTTTTGTGGTGGCGACGCGAGCGGCGGATGCTGCGGAGTCGGCGCGATTGCAGCAGGCGGTGGTCGCCGCGTTCCCGAACGTCTCGGCGCTTGATCTGGCTCTAGTGCTCAAGACCTTGGACGGGATTTTTGAAAAGGTGCAGTACGTGGTGCAGTTCATGTCGTTGTTCACGGTGGCGACGGGGCTGATCGTGTTGGTCGGCGCGGTGGCGACGGGGCGGTTTCAGCGCATACAGGAAACAGTGCTGCTGCGCACGTTGGGGGCGTCGCGGGCGCAGCTCGTGCAAATTCAGCTGGTGGAAAACACGGTACTCGGGGTGCTCGGGGCGCTGGTGGGTGGCGGGCTGGCCTATGGCGCCAATGCAGCGCTGGCGGTGTGGGTGTTCAAGGCGCCCGTTATCCTGCCGCTCGCACCGCTGCTGGGCGCGGTGGTGGTGGTGACCGGGGTGACGGTGGCCACCGGGTGGTGGTCGGGGCGGGGGATCACTCGGCACCCGCCGCTGGAAGTGCTGCGCCAAGAGGCTTGAGCCGGCGGATACCTCTGGGAAACACCTTGAGCTCACGCTCAAGGCCACGAGGAGTGCATCCGAGAGGTGTGTGGACTTGAGCGTGAGCTCAAGGATGCCGGCTCAATTTCAACGCTAATGAATACTACTCCTCAGCAGCCGGTTTCTTCGGGCGCGGTTTGGCGGTGCCGCCGGTTTTTTTAACCGCACTTTTCGCGGCCTTGGCGTTGAGCCAAACCGAACCGTCCTTTGGGTTTTTGTTGAGCCAATATATTTCCTCGGCTTGCACCACAAAGGCCGGTTTGTGCTCTGCTGTGGCGGGCAACGCCAGCCCCAGTTCGGTGAGCGTGGTCAACAGGAGCTGCAAGTCTTGCCCCACTGTTTTCGCCAGATAGCCGGTTTCGGCGGACACGCCGCTGCCGCGCTTGTTCGGCTTGAGCAGTAGTCGCAGCGCCGTAAGCGCCGCCGCACCGGTCGCAGGCCGCGAGTTCTTGCGTGAGGACGGCTTCGCTGCCGGTTCTTCGGCCGACTCCTGCGCTGGCACGGTGGTAGTCGACGCAGTTGCTTCGGGTAGTGCGGCTGGCGACTGGTCGGCAGAAGCGCTGGGAGCCGAAGTTGCGGGGTTAGCAACAACAGCGGACTCGATTCCGGCCGCCGCTGGTTGCTCAGCGGGTGACTCGGGGTCATCTGCTCCGCCTCTTGGAGTGTGGGAATCAAGGGCATGAGGACGGATGGGGCCCTCAGTCCGCTCGGGTGCCGGGGTTTCGCCCTCAACCTGGGGTTGGATCGAAGCCGGGTTGGCACCTGTCGCTTCGGCTGGGTTCCCCTGGAGGTTGGCATTCGTTTCGGGGCTGGCGTTGTTCGGTGTTTCGCCTAGGGGGTGGTCTGAATTCGGGGCAGGGGCCTCGTCGCCGTTGATCCAGATGGCACCACGGGGATCTTTGTTTAACCAGTAAACGTAGGCTCCGAGGGTGGTCTTGATCGTCTTGTCGGTGGGGTTTTCCGGCACCGGAAGCCCCGTGGCGGCGAGGGCGGCGACGAGTTCGGCTTCGGTGTGTTTGAGGGCGCGGGCGAGGAACACCGTGCTCCCTGAATAGCCGGGGCCACGACGGTTGCGGCGCATGAGCGGGCGGATCGCAGCCAGCAAGTCTTCGCCGTGCGGTAACGGGGCCGCAGCGGGATCTGTGAGGCGCGCGGCTTCGGTGGAAGCTTGTACGGCGCCTTCGCTCGCTACGGCGACAGGGGCATCGGCGCCGTTGAGCTGGGGCTGGTTCGGGTCAGCGGTGGACGCCGACTGGAATGACTCGGCTTGGGCGGCTTTGGCCTGAGCGGCGGCGGCGCGGGCTGCGGCTTGCGCAGCCTGGGCGGCTTCACGCGCAGCTTGGGCGGCGACGCGACGAGCTTCGTTTTCGGCTTGTTGCGCAAGACGGCGGGCCTCGTGTTCGGCGCGGCGGGCCGCCTGTTCGGCTTCGCGGGCGATGCGCTCGGCTTCGCGCTTGGCTTTCTCGGCCTGCTCGGCGGCGGCTTCTTCGACGAGCAGCGCGGTGGCTGGATCACTCGGGTCGAGTTTCTTGCCGGCAACGACGCGGTAAACCGGGCGCGGTTTTTCGCGAGTGTTGATGAAAAGCTCGTGGCGGTTGTTCAGATTGAGCCAGTAAAGGTCGCCCTCGAATTCGAGGTATTCGGGCTCGGCGTCTTCGGTTTCGGGGATGGCAAAACCGCACTCCCTGAGCGCGCCGATCATATCGCCCTCGGCTTGTTCCCAGCGCTTGGCGAGGAAGGTGACACCGACCGACTGGCCGTTGCCGCGCTGATTTTTGCGCAGGTGAGGTTTGATCGCCTCGAAGAAATTGGGCAGGTCGTCGTCGTAGTTATCCCATTCGTCGAGGTCCTCGCCGGCGTGGGCGTCGGGATCGCTGTCGCGTTCGGTGTCGCGCAGTTTGCGGTGAGTCTCCTCGGTGGCGGCGCGTTCGGAGATGAGCGTCGATGGCTGCTCGGCGGCGGCATCGGTGGACGCAGTGTTGCCCTGGAACTTGGCGGCGAACTCGGCGCGCAGTTTGTCGGCCTCGATTTTGGCTGCGGCTGCGGCGGCGCTTTCCAAGGTCCAGTCGCGCAAGGTGGTGCGGCGGGCGACCCCGTTGAAGGCCAAAGCGTTATTAGGTAAATTCTGGTAGCTGATGATCTCCCACTCGTCTTTGCCGAGCTGGTTGAGGTAGGACTCCAGGAGGGCGGAGGTCGCAAAGCCATGCGGGCCGCTGGTGATGTGCTTATATTCCCAAAGTGACATAAAAAATGGTGTGCGGGGTAGCGCGGGTAACGCATCCCAAATGCCCAACCCGTTGCCGAGCCTATAATGTGCGCAGCTACTTGGTGACTGCCGCCAAAAACCACTCCAGCGCGTACCACGATAACTGCCCCGACGGCCCGCGCGGATTGAAATCGCAGGCGTGGGTGGCCCACGGCAGCGACACCAGCGCGTTGGGCACCCCTAGGGTGTCGAGCTTGTTGTGTAAGCGCGCGCTCAACTGGTGCCACACCAGCGAGTCCTGATGGCCGTGGACGAGTAGGGTGGGCACCGCGTTTTCCCGGTTCACGATGAGGTAACCCGAGGAGGTTCGATAGGCCTCCGGGGCGCTTTCCGGCGGGCCGCCGAGGAATTGGCGCAGGATCTTGATCGCGTTGAGCCAATCGTCTTCGCGCGAAATCCCCCATTCGAAGACCTGATCGTTGGGCCCGTAAAAGGAGACCGCCCCGCGCACCGGCAGCTCCTTGCGTCCGTAGGCGAGGGCGGTGGCCAGTTGCCCGCCCGCCGAACGCCCCATCAGCACTAGGCGCGTGGGGTCGATCGCCAGCGTCGCAGCGTGGACGCGCAAGTGGTTAATGGCACTCGCGATGTCGTCTGCTTGGCCCGGCCATACCGTTCCCGGGGCCAGTCTATAACTCACCGCCGCCACTGCATAGCCGCGGTGGGCGAGGTGGTGGTTTAAGTCGGGCAACTGGTGCCTGTCGCCTGCCTCCCAGCTGCCGCCGTGGATCATCACCACGCAAGGCGCCGGCCCGGCACGCCCCTCAGCTCGGTAAAAATCCAGCGCCAGCCCTCCGGTGATCGTGTAGGTTTCCACCACCACCGACGGATTCCTCGGAGCAATCAATCGGCTGAACGAAAATGGCGGGTGGTCCATGTCCACCGGACCAAATGCGGTCGTCAGTTTTTTCGGTAAGCCACGACTAATCCATGCGGCCTGCAGCACCGGCCTGAGCAGGGCCAGCACGCCAACCCCGCTCAGCAGCAGAATTTCGTTGCTCCAAGGGCCGCCGTCCCACCAAGCCGCCGCACCCGTTAGCAGCGGCACCGCTGCCAGAAAATGGCCAAATTCACCGGTAATTACGGCGGTTTTCCAAAGCGCCAACGTGGGCACTCGCCACCAGGTGATCGAGGCGACCCCCGCCCAGACCATGGCCAAAATAAAGAGGAGACCGTACCACACGGGCCAATGTACGAACCCTCGTCGGCCGCAGCAAATGGCGGCGACGAAATTAGCTCCGGGTTATAACTTACAGATAGTTGGTAGTCACATTCGAAGTGTCGGATTGATCTCTGAGGTAGTGCGGTGCTTTAGCCCGCAGGTTTGAACGGATTCTCTTATGCAAGCGCCGATGCGGGCTGAAGCACCGCGCTACTTTTTTATCCGATACTCTAAAGTTTACAGCCCACTCGTTTTCACGTTTTGGGGCTTAGGTTATTGTCTTATGTAACCATTTGACTACTAGCTTATAATGCCTGCCGCTGTCTACGCTTTCCAGCGTTTCTGAACCAACGGCAGGCGCAACACCACCCGGGTACCTTTACCAACGCGGCTGCTCACCTTCAGCCCGCCCCCCATGTGCACCACCCTCTCGCGGATACTCAACAGTCCGAACCCACCATCGGCAGTCTCAACCTGCCGACGCGTGCGCACGCCCTTGCCGTTATCGTCCACCGTCAGCACCAGCTCGCCGGCCTTCAGTTTTAGTCCAACCGCCACCGACTGAGCTCCGGCGTGTTTGCCCACATTGATTAAAAACTCGCGCGCGGAACGCAGTACCAGTTGCGCCACTTTTTCCGGCACCGACTTGTGCCCGATCTCAACACAGACTCGCACCGTTATGCCGAAACGCTGCGCCTGTTGTTCACCCAGATTTTGCAGGGCGGCCGCCAATCCCAGTTCACGGAGCAGGGGTGGACTGAGCTGCGCCATTAGGCCGCGGGACTCCTTCAACGCCGTCTCCACCAAAGCACACACCGCGCCCAAGGCCGGCGGGGCCACCGCGCCCCCGAGATCCCGCGTCAATTCCCCGAGTTGCATGCGGCACAACGCCAGGGTTTGCACCACTTGATCGTGCACCTCGCAGGCCAGCTTCAGCCGCTCCTCAGCCTCGGTGCGCATGAGCCGCTCCGCCAGCACTTGGAGCTGGCGCTGATGCCTCAAGATGCGCGCCTGCTCCCTGCGCTGGTGGGTCACGTCCTCCTGAACACCGATGTAATGCGTTAGCACGCCCTGCGCGTCGATAAGCGGCGTCAGACTCAGATCGCTCCAAAACAGCGTCCCGTCCTTGCGGTAGTTGCGCAGGGTAACGCGTACCGGTTGCCCCGCCTCGCGAGCCGCACGGATGGTTTTAACCCCCGCCTGCTTGCGATCCGTCCCCTGCATCAACCGGCAATTGCGGCCAATTAACTCATCGCGACTGTACCCGGTCATCGCTTCGAAGGCCTGGTTTACATACACCAGAGGTAGGTCTGGCTTGCGTGCATCGGCTATCGTAAAGCCGTGGCGCGCGTGGCTCAGGCAGCGTCGCAAGACCTCGATTGGGAGGAGGTGCGGCATCGGCTCAGAGTTGGGCGATGCCCTCACGCAGGGCGATGCGCGTGAGATCGGCCAACGTGCCGACGTTGAGCTTGCGCTGGAGGTTGGCGCGGTGCACGTCGACGGTCTTCGAGCTCAGCTGGAGCGAAAAAGCGATCTCCTTGGCGGTGGCGCCCTCGGCTAGCATTTGCAGCACCTCGCGCTCGCGTGGCGTGAGCGAACCGGTCAACCCGGCCACATCCCCATCGAGTTCGCCAAGCTGAGGACTAAAATAAGCCTCCCGCCGGCTGGCGGCGGCGATCGCAAGTGGGAGTTGGTCAAAAGCGTGTTCCTTGAGCACGTAGGCGTCGGCCCCGGCATCACGGGTGCCGCGCACGAGGTGGCGCTCGGTGTGCATCGAAATCATCACGATGCCCCGGCGATAACCGCGTTCGCGCAACTGGCGGGTGGCTTCCATGCCGTTGAGCAAGGGCAGCCCCATATCCATGAGGACCACGTCGGGTTTCTCGGCCAAAACCAGCTCGACGCCCGCGCGCCCGTCGGCGGCCTCGCCAATCACGCTCATTCCCTTGGTGTGTGCCATCAACGCCCGCAATGCGTCGCGGATGATTTTGTGGTCATCGATAATAATCAGGGTCGTCACAGTCACTTGGGTTAAACCCCAACCTGCCTGCCTCTGGAATGCAAGGGCGGAGCCGTGCGCCCCCCGCTCCGGTGATCCGATTACCCAAAGTCGCCTAAAACGGTGTCGCTGAAAATCCCTACCCTGTCTGGCAAACGACGTGCTTGCGCCTAACGGTCGCCCCCTTTGTTTTATCCACTCCGTCTTTCATGTCGTCCGTTCGGTCGCTCCACTTTCCCTCGCTTCATCCGGCGCAACTCCGCCCGTTGCGCACGCGGTTGCGCGCGTCCATTCGCGATGCAGGCTTAACTGACTTTGGGGTGGCCGCTGGCCCCGCCGGACTGCCGTTCTGGGAGCTCGAGCCCACCCCGTTGGTGATCGAGGCCCCTGAGTGGGCATTACTCGAAGCCGCCCTGCGCCAACGCGCCCATTTCATCAACGCGCTGCTGGTCGACCTTTACGGCGGCCAACAGGCGCTGCACCAGGGAATCATCCCTCCCGAACTCGTCCTGGCCAACCCGTATTACCGCCGCCCTTGTCTCGGTCTTGAGCCCACCCGGCAGAGCCCGGCCACCCTGCTGCGCTTCGACTTGGTCAAAACCACCGACGGCTGGCTGTTCGACGACGTCCACACCAACACCCCCATCGGCCTGAGCTATGCGGTGCAAAACCGCCGCTTCATGACCCAGGAGGCGGGCGAGCTGTACCGCGCGTTGCCCGACTACCACAGCGTCATCAATTTCCCGTTACAACTGCTCGATCACCTCCGCGCGCTGGCCCCCGACTCGGTGAGCGCGCCGTCGATTGTGGTACTCACTGCCGGCCCGCATGACCCGTTCTACTCCGAACACAGTTTCCTCGCCCGTAAAATGGGCCTGCCGCTGGCCCGCGGCGACGACCTGCTGGTGCTCGATAACCGCGTCTATTTCAAAACCATCGCCGGGCTGGAACGCGTCGACGTGATCTATCGCCGCCTCAACGACGCCCACATCGACCCGGTTGTTTTCTCCACCGACCGTGAAAACGCCGGTATCCCCGGCCTACTCCAATGCATCCGTTCGGGCCGGGTGGTGGTCGCCAACGCGATTGGCACCGGTGTGGCCGAGAGCCGCGCGCTCAACGCGTTTGCCCCGCGCTTGCTGCGCTTTTACCTAGGCGAAAAGCCCCTGCTGGGATCGGTTCCTACGTTCACCTGCGGCGACACCGACCACCTCGATTACATCTTGGAAAACCGCGACCGCCTGCGCATCCAGCCCACCCACGATGCGCGTATTGGCGATTGGCTGTCCCCCGCCACGACTCGTGCGCCAGCCGCTCAGCCCGTCGCCCTACTTGGCCCAGATGGCCTGGCTCCGATCGTGCGCGCCAACCCGCACGCCTTCGTTGCCCGGCCGCGCCTGCAACTGCTGCCCGTAAGCTCCGGCCCGCGTAACGCACCTCCGGCCCGCTTGAGCGCATTCGTACTCTGCCAAGGTAAACACTTCTCGGTTTTCCCTGGCGGCTTGGTCCACATCAGCGCCGCTGAACCCAACCCTGCCCGCATCGGCATCACCGCCGACACCGTTGTTCTCATCGATACCCAGGCCAACTCCGGCGACATCGCCGATCACGAGTTGCCCAGCGGTGGCGTGCAAACCCATACCCTCGGTTCCCGGGCCGCAGAAAATTTGTGCTGGCTCGGCCGTTACCTGGAACGTGCTGAGGCCACCGCACGCATGTTGTCGATTTTGGAGGACGTGTCGCTAGAGGAGATTTCCGCGCGCGACCGGCGCCGCTGGCTGCCGCTGTGGCGCGGCCTGCTTGAAGCCACCGGACACACCGACCACAAGATCAGCGCCCGGGCCAATCCCCACGCTTCGCTTTCCACCGACCTGATGTGGCGCATGTCACTGGACGCGGCCAACTCCAGCTCCATTTACTCCTCGGTGAGCTGGGCGGTGGAAAATGCACGTCAACTGCGCGACTACGTGAGCCCCGAGGTCTGGACCACGCTTGGGCGGTTGCAACGCCGCCTCGATGAGCTGCTCCAGCAAAGGCCCGCCGCAGGCCGTCGCCTTAATCTGCACGCGGCCCGCGACCCCTCTCTGCCCGCCCAGGCGGTGCAAGCCGTGCTCACGGAAATCAACGCCATCATTGGTCTGGCCGAACGCACCATGGTTCAGGACGCGGGCTGGCACTTTTTGCACATCGGCATGCACCTGGAGCGAGCCACCATGACCTGTAGTGCACTGCGCCACGTGCTCGGTGCGCTCGACACCGCCGCCACTGCTGCCAAGGAGCCCGTCGGCCCGGCCGAGGCCCGTACGCCGTACCGCGACAACCCCGAACTCTCGGCGCTGTTGCGTATGCTCGGCTCCCAGGACGCCTATCGCCGACTTTATCAGATGCGCAGTCAACCACGCCGGGTGGCCGAGTTGTTCCTGCAACAACCTGACGCGCCCCGCAGCATTTTCCACAATCTTCACCAGATCAAAACCAGCCTGCGTTCGATCCGGCAGGATCTCGGTGAGGCCTGCGAAGGTCCGATGGTCGCGACCGTAGCCGAGTTATTACAATTCATTGCCAAGGTCAGGTTGGAGGGGCACTTCACCGACGAATTGGCTACGGGTGCGGCAGCCACGGGTAAACTCAGCGATATTCTGGCCACGTTACTCGACCGCCTTTACCGCCTGCACCCCGTTTTGAGCGACCACTACTTCAGCCACCAAGCCCTCATCGCGCCCAAGGCGGCACCTCAGGCCGAGTTCAAGCTGTAGCAGCGGCAGGCCGAAAAAGTAGCGCAAACCGCTCAACCCTGCGGGTCATCCATCACCGCACGGATCGCCTTGGCCAGTTCGGTCAACCGGTAGGGTTTCGCCACCATGCCGTTAAATCCGTGGGCGCGGAAGTTCGCCATGATCGGGTCGCTCGAATAGCCGCTGGACACCAACCCCTTTACGCTCGGATCGCGTTTACGCAGCTCCAGCATTGCCTCCTTGCCACCCATGCCTCCGGGCACGGTCAGATCCATGATCACCAGATCGAAGCGCGCATGTGCGGCCAGCGCCTCGAAGTAGAGAGAGAGAGCCTCCTGGCCGTCGACGGCGAGCACCACCCGAAAGCCGAGTCTTTGCAGCAGCGCCGACACCATCAATCGAATCGGCTCTTCATCATCCATGAATAAAACCCGCCCCGTGTAAGTCTGCGGCGCGGGGGCGACTTCATTGGGCACCGCGATGACACCTGGAACCGCCGGCAACCAAAACCTGAAACGGGTGCCGCGGCCCAACTCGGATTCGGCCTCGATATGTCCGGAGTGCCGGCGAATGATCGAATAGACCATGGCAAGACCCAGTCCGTTGCCTGACTTTTTTGTAGTAAAGTAAGGCTCGAAAATATGTGGCAGGTTTTCGGCCGGGATTCCCTCACCCGTATCCTGAAGGGTAACGCACAGGTACTCGCCCGCACCCAGCTGAGCGACCGTTGCCTGCCCGAGGCGTTGGTTGGCCAACCCTATCTGGATCACCCCGCCCTCGGGCATGGCCTGAACGGCATTTAGCACCAGGTTTTGCACCACCTGCCCGATTTGGCCCTTGTCCACATCGGCCGTCCACAAGCCCTCATCAATGGTGAAGTCGCACCGCGCCTTCGATCCATGTAGCGCAAACTGGGCCGCCTCTTTGATGATGTCTGGCAGGTTCACGGCGGAGCGCACCGGCTCACCGCCTCGAGCAAAGGTCAGTAATTGATGCGTCAGGTCGCGCGCCCGCATCACCCCGACTTCAGCGTTCTGCAACCAGCGCCCGGCCGCAGCCATTACCTTCTCATCAAGCATCGCCAGCGTGATGTTACCCATCACCACCGTGAGCAGGTTGTTAAAATCATGGGCGATGCCGCCAGCTAGAACGCCCACCGATTCCAACTTCGACGCCCTTAGGATCTCGGCTTCCAGCCGAGCCCGCTCGGTGACATCGCGCAAAACCAGCACCGCGCCAATCGCCTGGTTGTGCAAATCATGAATCGGCGCGCACCGGCCCTCAACCAGCCTCGGCGTGGCTGTGCGATCGAACAGCGCGGTGCGCGCCGGCAGGTCGGCAACCCGGTCGCTGCTAATCGCCGCTTCGGCGAGCGGTGGCAGCGCCTGCCGACTCTTTTCATGGCGCAGCACACAGACTTCCTCCAGCAACCGGCCCATTGCCGTAGTGGCGGTCCATCCCGTCAGCTCACACGCAGCCTCATTCAAAAACAGCACGCGTCCCTGCACATCGGTGGTGATAACGCTCTCGGCCATCGCCCGCAGTGTCACCGCGAGGCGTTCACGCTCGGAGGCCAGAGCCGCCTCGGTGCGCTTGATGTCGGTGAGGTCCACCAGCACGACCTGCGACCAAGCGTAGTTCGGCTCGCCGCCCAACGACGGTACCCACCAGCGGTAAAATACCCGGCGCGGCGTACCATCGATCGCGTTAATCTGCATCTCGCCCTCGATGGCGGTGCGCCCGTCCCAGAGCGCCTGGCAAAGGGCACGGCGAACCATCACCACATCTCGGGTGACAATGCGCGAAAGGGATGCGAACACCTCGGCCTTATCGGCGGCCCCGACCAATCGGAAGGTCGCGTTGTTAACCCCTGTGAGCACCACCCCGTTAAGCGTGTGGTTAAAAACCTCGGGGTGCGCATCGGCATAGGTGTTGAAATCCGCCACACCCTCCGCACGCAAACCAGCCAACCACGCACGCAGGCCGCGCAGGTCGTACTCGATGATCGCCACCGGCGAGTTCTCAAAGAGCACGCGGTACCGCGCCTCGGAGGCGCGCAGTTGGTCCTCGCCCCGCTTACGCTCGTCGATGTCGGTATGCGAGCCCACCATACGGATCGGTTTGTCCGACAAGTCGAACAGCGCCATGGCCTGCGAGCGAATCCACTTATAGTGACCGTCTTTGCAGCGCATGCGGAATTCCGCCGCGTAACTGGGGCTCTTGCCGGCCAAATAGGCCTGTAACTTCGACTTCACGTCCTTGGCGTCATCGGGATGGATGCGTGGCCAGAAATCCTCGCCCGGGTTGACCATCTCGGTGCTGGAATATCCGATTATTTCCTGCCAGCGCTCGGACACAAACGTCTCCTTGGTGGCGAAATCAAACTCCCAGATGCCCGCGTTAATGCCCATCACCGCCAGCCGCCAGCGATCCTCCACGTCCTGCAGTTTACCCTCGGCCGCGCGCAACCCGCTCAGGTCGGTGAACGCGACTTGTACCCGGCTGTAATCAGGGTGCCCCTCCACCACCGGCGCACTCCAGTGCATCAAACTGTGGCCCGGCAGGCCGTCGAACCCGCGATTGTTAAGCTCGCGGGTCATCTCGGATTCACCCGCCCACAGGCACTTTAACTGCGCCACAAATGCCGCCAGCGCATCCGGCGTAGGCTCGCTGCGCAGGCTGGCCACGTAGTCGGCCACATTGGCCACGCCGCTCAAGCGTAGCACGATCCGGTTAGCGTCCACCACCCGCACCTGCTTGAACTGCTCGGCCACCATGGCCGGGTGTGCCAGTAGAAACGCATCAAGGTCGATCAGGCTGCGCCGGCGCAGTTCGTTTAACCACGCAGTTACAGCCGAGAAGTCCGTCTCCACGATAGCTACCGGCGCGTGTTCAAAGAGGCTGCGTAACCGGACTTCAGAAGCATGCAGCGCTTGCCTATGACGGCCCACCTGGCTGCGCAATCTGGCATTGAGCCACCAAGCCAGCGGCACGCCCAGAGCCAGCACACCCACGGCTGGAACGATCCACGGCACCAACAGATCAGCCATCCCCGCGCCATCCCCAGTCTGGGCCGAAAGCGAAGCCACCGGTAGCGTACTCGCTACCAGGCACCAGCGCGTAGACCTTAGTAAAAGTGGGCGAAGCATAACAGGGAACGTAAAGTCTCCGCCAAAATGCGTCTCCCTGCCCTCCGGTGTCGAGGCGCAACCTCAGTGTCCGCTACGGGTCCACTCAGAAGTCCCGCTTCAAACGGCGCCTCCCGTTAATTTATCAAGGGGCACGCCTCAACCCACCGTAAAACCCCTCGCATGAAATCATTACTCACCGCTCTGCTAATCCTCGGTCTCGCCTCCGCCGGTCTCAAAGCCGCCGATAGCCCCGCCGCTACCTACCCGCTGTCCACCTGCGTCGTCTCGGGCGAAGGCCTCAACGACATGGGCGCCCCGATCGACTACGTTTACAAACAAGAGGGTAAACCTGACCGCCTGGTTAAATTCTGCTGCAAGCAGTGCACCGGTAAATTCAAGAAAGACCCCGTCAAGTACTTGTCCAAACTCGACGCCGCCGAGGCCGCAGCAGCCAAGAAATAAGACGGCCGGGGACTGACCAATGGCCAATGCCCCAAAGGCCAACTTCATCCCTCAACGTCCACCCCACGTTCCCCCCTCGCCTAAAGGATAACATTGGGCATTGGTCCTTTGCTTCCGACCTCCGTCGATCCCTCCGAAAGCCACCATGTCTGCTCCCAGCATCCTGCGCCGCTGCGCTCTCGCCTTGATGCTGGGCTGCGGCTCTCTCTTCGCCGCCACCACCGAAGCAGTCACGCCCTCCGCGTCTCCCCATACCGCCCCCACGCCGCTTACGCTTCCCGAGGTGTTCGCCGCCATTCGCGACCACCACCCGGCCCTCGCCGCCGCCCGCGCCTCCACCGAGGCCGCCCGCGCCCGCGTCGACATTGAAAAAGCCTGGATGGACCCGCGCCTCGGCTTCGACGTCAAACGCGACAACACTCGCCTTGCCAATTACTCCGAGCTGGAGGCCACCGTTTCCCAGGAAATCCCTCTCAGCGGCCGCGCCAAACTGCGCGGCCAGGCCGCAACCGCCGAGACCGCCGTCGTCTCAGCCCAGGGTCGCCAGCGCGAATGGATGCTGCTCAATCAGGCCCGCCTCGCCTTCACCCGGCTGGCCGCCACCGACGAGCGCCTTTCCCTCAACACCCGCCTGCATGACAACCTCGTGCAATCGCGCGCCCTCGCCCGCCTCGCTTACGAAACCGGCCAGCGCACCCAGATAGACCTGCTCACGCTCGAAACCGACCTCATTAAAACCGACGGCGAACGGACTGAGTTAACCAGCCAGCGCCTGCAGGAAGTCGCCTCGCTCAACGCCTTGATGCTCCGCCCGGTCGAGACCGGCATCGCCCCGCTCACCTTGCCTGCACCGGTCCTGCCGGCGATGGCGCTCGGTGACGCCGTGGCCCGCGCCCGCGTCATGAGCCCGGAGATCACCGTTGCGCTCCGCGAACTCGATGCCGCCAGCGCCAAGCTCGCCGTCGTCCGCAAAAACCGCGCGATTGATCCCGAGGTTTCCTTCACCGCCCGGCAGATGAACAACTCTGGCCAGGTGCTCAGCAGTTATGACACCGGCATCTCGTTTTCCGTCCCGTGGGCCAATCCCGGCCGCACTCGCGCTGAGTTGATTGAGGCCCGCAGCCGTATTACCGCTGCCCGCGCCGAGGCCGACGCCAGCGAGGCCGACATCGCCGGCAGGGTTGCCGCCGCCCACACAAGAGCCACCGCCAGTTTCACTCAGGTGAAACGCTACCAAGACGAACTCTTGCCGCTCTCCCGCGCATCCGCCGACGCCGCTCGCCGCGACTACGAAACCGGCCGCGCCGCCCTGCCGTCCGTGCTCACCGCCCAGCGCATGACACTGGAAAGTGAACTCCAATTGATCACTGCCCGCGCCGAACAATCCCTCGCCATCGCCGAGCTCTGCTTCCTCACCAGCCAAGACGTACAGCCATGAAAGCCTCCGCCATTTTCGCCTTCGTTCTCGTCGCGGCAGCTGCCGGCGGCACCGGTTACTACGCCGCCAAGCACCCGCTCACACTGGGCTTGAGTGCCAGCCAACCAGCGGCTGGCAATGGCGCTCCGGCCGCACGTAAAATCAAATTCTACCAGTCGCCGATGCATCCGTGGATCAAGTCGGACAAGCCCGGCAAGTGCACCATCTGCGGCATGAATCTCGCCCCCGTTTATGAGGGCGAAGCTGGCTTCGCCACCGAGGGCAACGTCATCACGCTCCCCGCCACCACGCTCTCCGTCATCGGCGTGCAAACCTCCGAAGTCCGCCGCGCCCCGCTCAGCCGCACCCTGCGTGTCACCGGCGTCATCGACGACGACGAGACCCGCCACCGCTACCTTGCCAGTTACACCGACGCCCGCCTCGAAAAACTTTTCGTCCACACCACCGGCGTCGAGGTAACTGAGGGCCAGCCGCTCGCGGTCGTTTACAGCCCGGACTTGTTGACCGCGCGGCAGGAATTCCACGCGTTGGCAACCGCCACGCCTAACTCGCCGCTGCTAGCCCCAGCCCGCGAAAAACTCCGCCGCCTCGGCTTGCTCGATTCGCAAATCGACGTGCTTGCCACGTCCGCCGAAGTCACCCGCGAAACCGAAATCCTAGCCAACAAGACCGGCACCGTAGTTGCCCGCAGCGCAACCGTCTACGAAGGCGGCTACGTGAAGGCCGGCGAAATGCTTTTTGCCATCGGCGACTTTTCTAAAATGTGGTTCATCTTCGATGCTTACGAAGCCGACTTTCCCGCGCTGAAAACGACCACCCGCGTCGATATCAACGTGCCGTCGCTGCCCGGCCAGACCTTCACCAGCCCGGTGGCGTTTATCGACCCGAACCTTAACGAAATGACCCGTACGGCCAAAGTCCGCGTGATCTTGGACAACGCCGATCGCCGCCTGCTTCACAAACAGACCGCTACGGCGCGAGTCGTCAGCGAGTCGCCCGCCGCGCTGCTGGTCCCCCGTAGCGCGGTGCTATTTACCCAGCGAGAACCGGTGGTTTACCTCGATCAAGGCGGCGGCGGCTACGAGGCGCGCACGGTAAAAATCGGCCGCGCAGGCGACGACGCCTACGAGGTGCTTTCCGGCCTCGAAGAAGGCGACCAGGTCGTCACCCAAGGTGCGCTGCTGATCGACGCCCAGGCCCAAGTGGCCCACTCAGCGCAAGGCTCCCCTCCCGCAGCTCCAGCAGCACAAGCCCACGAACACCCCGCCACCACCAAATGAGCCGCCTTACCCGAGCCCACCAGCCCCCCTCCACGGGGCCTTGTTCTGTAATCATTGGTAATTGGTCATTGGCCATTGGGCATTGGGCATTGGTCATTGGTTCTTGCCCCCTGCCCATTGTTCATTCGGCGCAGCCGTCATGATCGCTTTCATCATCCGCTGGTCCCTGCGCAACCGCTTTCTCGTGGTGGCCGCCCTCGTCGGGCTCTGCGCCTGGGGCGTGGTCGCCCTGCGCACCGTGCCGGTGGACGCCATTCCCGACCTGTCTGAAAACCAGGTCATCGTCTACGCCGACTGGCCCGGCCGCTCGCCGCAGGAGGTCGAAGACCAAATCACTTACCCGCTCTCCGTCTCCCTCCAAG
Source organism: Opitutaceae bacterium (assembly GCA_947471115.1). Lineage (GTDB taxonomy): Bacteria > Verrucomicrobiota > Verrucomicrobiia > Opitutales > Opitutaceae > Rariglobus. The sequence goes on from CANIXX010000001.1 coordinate 40,424, forward strand.
GTCTCGCCGGCGTCAAAACTGTGCGCGCCACCTCGATGTTCGGGTTCTCCTTTTTAACCGTCATCTTTGGCGACGAGGTGGACAACTATTTTGCCCGCACCCGTGTCCTCGAACGCCTCAATTCCCTCGGCGAACTCTTGCCCACCGGCATCGTTGCCCGACTCGGTCCTGACGCCACCGGACTCGGCTGGATCTACCAATATTATTTAAACGACGCCTCGGGGAAACAGGACCTCGGCTCGTTGCGCACGTTGCAGGACACGTTTGTCCGCTACCAACTCGCCTCCGTTCCCGGTGTGGCCGAGGTCGCTTCTATCGGCGGTTTCACTCGCCAATACCAAATCGAGGTCTCGTCGCTGAAGTTGAAACAATTCGGCGTGCCGCTCGGCGAAGTCATGGACGCGGTCGCCGCCTCCAACGCCAACGTCGGCGGCAAAACGCTGGAGGAAAACGGCGCCGAGTTCATCGTGCGCGGCGTCGGTTTGGTCACTTCGTCGGCCGATTTGGAAAACCTGCCGCTCATGGCGCGCGGCGGTACGCCGTTGTACCTGCGCGACGTCGCTACGGTGAGCATCGGCGGCGATTTCCGCCGTGGCGCGCTCGATGTGGACGGCCGCGAAGTGGTCGGCGGCATCGTCGTCATGCGGTACGGCGAAAACGCCCACAAGGTGATCCAAGACGTCAAAACCCGCCTCGACGCGCTCGCCTCGGGCCTGCCCGCTGGGGTGACGATCGCGCCATTCTACGACCGCAGTGACCTCATCGACCGCGCCTTGGAAACCCTCAAACACGCGCTTTGGGAAGAGATCATTTTGGTGACGCTCGCCCACATTTTATTCCTGTTTCACTTCCGCAGCATCCTGATCGTCACGCTGCCGCTGCCCGCCTCGATCCTCATCGCGTTTATCCTGATGAAGGAATTCGGCATCCCCTCGCACATCATGTCGCTGACCGGCATCGCCATCTCTATCGGCGTGCTGGTGGACGCCGGCATCGTCATGACCGAAAACGTCATCCGCCACTGCGAGCGCGCCGAGGAGGAACTACGCCGCCGACTCACGCCGCCTGAGGTGTTTCAACACACGCTGGACGCCGCGACCCAGGTGGGCCGGCCGATGTTTTTTTCGATGATGATCATCATTCTGGCCTTCGTGCCGGTTTTCATGCTCTCCGGCCAAGAAGGTAAACTCTTTCACCCGCTCGCCTACACCAAGTCCTTCGCCCTGCTCGGTGCCGTGCTACTGGCGATCACCGCCGTACCGGTTTTTTGCACCTGGTTGGTACGCGGACCGTTCAAACCCGAGAGCGAAAACTGGCTGATGAAGAGCCTGCTGAAGGTTTACGATCCCACGCTTAACTGGGCGCTGATTCACCGCAAAACGGTGCTCGTCCTCGCCTCGCTGCTGCTGGGCTTCGCCTGCATTCTCGCCTTCGGTTTGCCCAAGAAAGTAACTTTGGCGTTTGAGCGTTGGGGTTTGGATTTTCCCGCTCGTCTTACGAGCGGTTTCGGCAGCGAGTTCATGCCGACGCTGGAGGAAGGCTCGCTGTTGTTCATGCCCGTGCTGCTGCCGTCCACCTCGCTCACCGAGGTGAAACGCATCATGAGCTGGCAGGACAAGGTCATCGCCGCCCACCCCGAAGTTGCCTCGGTCGCCGGCAAACTCGGCCGCGCCGACACCGCCACTGACCCGGCGCCTGTTGAGATGATTGAAACCACCATCTTGCTCAAACCGCCTTCCCAGTGGCGTGCCGGAGTGACCAAGGACCAGATCATTTCCGAACTCACCGACCGCCTCACCCAAGTTCCCGGATACGTCCCTGGGTTTCTCCAGCCGATCGAGAACCGCGTGCTCATGACCAGTACTGGCATTCGCGCCCAGGTTGGGGTTAAGGTTTTTGGCGACGACCTCGACGCGCTCCAGCTAAAGGCCTTCGAAATCGAAAAGGTAATTAACCAAATTCAAGGCGCCACCGGCGTCGCTCCGTCGAGGGTCCAAGGAAAACCCTATTTGGAAATCGTCGCCCGCCGCGACCTGATGGCCCGTTACGGCCTGCGGGTGGCCGATGTGTTCAAGTACGTCGAAACCGGCCTCGGCGGCAGTGTCGCGAGCACCACGATCAAAGGCCGCGAGCGTTGGCCGATCCAAGTCCGCCTCGACCGGGCCGACCGCGACGACATGGAAAAATTGAGCGACCTGCTGATCCCTACGCCGTCGGGTCCGATGGTGCCGCTGCGCCAGATCACCGACATCAAGCGCGTGATCGGACCGAGTGAAATCCAAAGTGAAAACGGCCGCCTGCGGGTCTTCGTGCAAGCCAATGTGCAAGGCCGTGACCTCGGCGGCTTCGTCGACGAGATCAAGGAGCACGTGGACCGCGACGTGAAGCTCGGGCCGGGCATGACCATCGAGTATTCAGGCCAATACGAACACCAGTTGCGGGCCCGCGAGACGCTGGCCTACGTGTTTCCGGCGGTGATTTTGATTATCTTTATTTTGCTGGTGATGACCTTCCGCAGCGTGCCGGAAGCGGCGCATGTGATCCTCGCGGTGCCCTTTGCGCTGACCGGCGGCGTGATTTTACAGGCGATTCTGGGGTTTAACTTCAGCGTGGCTGTATGGGTGGGTTACATCGCGCTGTTTGGTACCGCGATTCAGACCGGCGTGGTCATGGTGGTTTATCTGGAGGAATCGGTGTTGGCGTTACGCAAAGAGCTCGGCCGCGAGTTGACCCGTCCCGAATTGATCACGGCGATCAAAGCCGGTGCCCGCCTGCGCTTACGCCCGAAGGTGATGACGGTGGCGACGACGGTGGCCTCGTTGCTGCCGATCTTCTGGAGCACGCGCACGGGGGCCGAGGTGATGCAACCGATCGCCGCGCCGGTGATCGGCGGCATGTTGTCCTCGCTGGTGCACATCCTCGTGGTGACCCCGGTGATCTTTGCGTGGTTGCACGAACGGAAATTGGCACCGAGCCAGACCTGATTCAGTAGGGTTTTGGCAGGCGAGAGCGTTTTGCGTTAAACGGTAGCCATCTTAACCTGCAATATTTTGGTGTTCCTTTACCCTTTCATTGGGTTGAACCCAGGTTCTGCTGCGGTTCCCTCCCCCGGATCGCCGCCAACTTCGGGTTTTTAGAGCGGTTTCTGCATGGACTCAGAACCCTAGTTAATACCCTGATTTCCACTATATGTGGGGGTTGACCGTTTATTTTGCCCAATATGTGGTGGCGCTCGATTTCGCGGGTAGACGAGTTATCTTGGTGAAACCAAGGCCTGCCGCGCGAAGAACTCCACGCTTTGGCCTGGGCCTCACGCTCGGGCCAATTTGCCCAAAACCTTTCCTCGAACTTTTTCCCCTATGTCCTCCGAATCCGATTTTATCCGCCCCGCCGCCCCCGCCCACGGTGCCAAGCTGTTGCAACGCCACATCCCCGCCGCCGAGCGCCAAGTCATCAAGCGCGACGGTTCGCTTGTTCGCTATGACCAAAACAAGGTCACCCGTGCCATCGCCCTGGCATTCCGCGAGGTTTTTGCCAACAACACCCCCAATCCCTACCGCGACGACCTGTTGGCGTGCTTCGGGTTGGATAGCGACCGCTTCATCGCTGCGGCCAAGATCGCCGAGGCGGTTTCGAAGATGCTCGAGCTGTACTATCGGCAGGGCACTCACCCCACGATCGAACAGGTGCAGGACGCCGTGGAGAAATCCATCGCCGCAGCCGGCCACTGGGAGGTGGCCCGCTCCTATATGCTCTACCGCGAACGGCATGCGCTCACCCGCCTCGCCAATTACAATCAGAGCGGTCTGGCCGACTATATCGCCATGGCCAAATACTCCCGCTACCGCGCCGAACTGGGCCGGCGGGAAACGTTTACCGAGGGCGTCGAGCGTGTGGAGGAGATGCACCAGAGGTTCTTTCAGGCCAAGTTGGCTCAGAGGTTGCCCGCCGAATTATCTGCGGCAATCACCGCGCTGGCCGGCGACAACGCCACGTTGTTGACGCGTCAGCTCTGCGGCAAGGAACTGGGCGAGGTGATCGAGCAGGTTTTTGCCGATGTGGCTGCAAAGCGCATCCTCCCGAGCATGCGCTCGATGCAGTTTGGCGGCGAAGCCATCCTCAAAAACCACAGCCGCATGTTCAATTGCAGCTTTTCCAACGTCGATCGAGTGGAGTTTTTTCGTGAATACTTCTTCCTTCTGCTGAGCGGCTGTGGCGTGGGTTTTTCGGTGCAGAAACACCACGTCGCGTTGCTCCCGTCGCTGCCCTCGCGCCTGCCGGCCCACGATTTACCGGTCTGGCATTACGCGGTTGTGGACACGATCGAGGGTTGGGCCGATGCCCTGCACGCGCTTTTCGTTTCGTTCTACGAGGGTAAGAAAATCGAGTTTAACTACTCAGGTGTGCGCTCGCGCGGCACGCCCCTGCGCACCTCGGGTGGCAAGGCCCCGGGCCATCTCCCGCTCAAGCAGGCCCTCACGCGCATCGAGGGGATTCTCGATCAGGCGGCAGGCCGCACCCTGCGGCCGATCGAGGTCTATGATATCAACATGTTTGTCGCCAAGGCTGTGCTCGCCGGCGGTATTCGCCGCTCGGCGACGATCTGTCTGTTTTCCCCCGACGACGAAGAGATGATGGACGCCAAGACGGGCAACTGGTTCGAAACCCATCCTCAGCGCTCCGCCTCCAATAATTCCGTTTCCCTCGCCCGTTCGGCCGACAACGCGGTGTATTTCCACCGCCTATTCAAAGCCCAAAAGGAGTTCGGCGAGCCCGGCTTCTTCTTTTGCGACCACCCCGATGCGGGCTGCAATCCCTGCGCCGAAATCAATCTGCTGCCGGTCATCGACTGGGAGCTTTCCGGCGAGGAACTGAGCAAGCTGTTTGCTTGGGGCTACAAAGGCGACCTGCCCGGTACCACCCGGCTTTCGGGTTTTCAGCATTGCAACCTCACCACCATCAACAGCCGCGCCGCGACCACCCCTGAAAAGTTCTTCGAGGCGTGTATCGCCGCAGCCACCGTGGGCACCTTGCAGGCCGCCTACACCGACATGCCCTACCTTGGCGCGATCACCCGGCTGATCAATGAACACGATGCGCTCCTGGGCGTTTCCATCTGCGGCTTCATGGACAACCCCCGCGTTCTCTTTGACCCCGAGATCCTGCGTGCGGGCGCGAGCCTTTGCCGGGCAACCAACCGCCTCGTGGCCGAGGCCATCGGTATTCGGCCCGCCGCCAAGATCACCACCTGCAAACCCGAGGGCACCGCTTCGCTGCTGCTCGACGCCGCCTCTGGCATCCACCCGCACCACGCCCGCCACTACTTCCGACGCGTGCAAGCCAATCGCAAGGAGCCGATCTACGCGTTCTTCAAAAACCTCAATTCACAGATGACCGAGCCATCGGTTTACAGCCCTCAAACCGACGACGTGATCACCTTCCCGGTGTCGGCACCGGAGGGCGCGATCCTGCGCAAAGACCTCAATGCGATCCAGTTTTTGCAACTGGTGATGCTGGTGCAGCAGTCGTGGGTGATTCCCGGCGGCGACCCCGAGTCACGCAGCTCAACCTTGCATCACAACGTCTCCAACACCTGCACGGTGCGCGCCGACGAGTGGGCAGCGGTGGCGGATTTTATCTGGTCGAATCGGGCGCTGTTTACGGGCGTGTCGCTGTTGCAGGATGCGGGCGACAAAGTGTACGCGCAGGCTCCGCGCGAAGAGGTCTCTACCGACGCTGATATCGCCAAGTGGAACGCCCTGCGTCCCCGTCCCGTGGATTACACCCAACTGCATGAGCACACTGACGAAACCAGCCTTAAGGACATCGTTGCCTGCGCCGGCGGAGCCTGTGAGTTGGCGTGAGTCGGGCGGTCCGGCGGCGTAACGCTGCTTCAGGAAACGAAAACCCCCGGTCGTCGAAACGACCGGGGGTTTTCTTTGGGACTGAGAAGACGTTCTCTGTTACACCAAGAGCAACGCCGGGCTTTCGAGGACGGATTTGAGGGCGGCGAGGAACTGCGCGCCAACGGCTCCATCGACCACGCGGTGGTCGGCGGAGAGGGTGAGCGTGAGCATTTGGCCGACCACGATCTGGCCGTTCTTCACCACCGGCTTGGTCACGGTTGCGCCAACACCCAGGATCGCCGCGTTGGGCGGGTTGATGATCGGGAAGAACTTGGGGATGCCCATCATGCCGAGGTTGGACACGCAGAAGGTGCCGCCAGTGAACTGGTCTGGCTTGAGCTTCTTGTCCTTGGCCAGTTTGCCCAGCGATTTGGCTTCGCTGCTGACTTGGAAGATCGACTTGTCGTGGGCGTCTTTGACGACCGGGGTGATCAGGCCGTCGGGCAGCGCCACGGCGAAGGAAACGTGGGCAGCGGCCAAATAACGGATCTGGGTGCCTTCCCACGCGGCATTCACATCGGGAACGCGGCGCAGCGCTTCGGCGCTACCCTTGAGGATGAAGTCGTTGACGGAGAGCTTCACGCCGGCGTCGGCGAGGCCCTTGTTGAGCTGTTCACGCAAGGCGAGGAGCGGCTCGGCGTCGATTTCGATTTCGAGGTAGAAATGCGGGATCGTGGTCTTGGATTCGACTAGGCGTTTGGCGATCACGCCGCGCATGGTGGAAACCGCGACGGTGCGTTCGACTTGGATCGGGCCTTTGGCGCCCACGGTGCCGCCGGAGAAGGTCGCGCCCGTGCCTTTGGCTGCGGCAGCCGCAGGCTTGGGGTTTTTGGCGGCAGCCTCGATATCGGCCCGCACGATGCGGCCGGAGGGGCCGGAGCCCTGTACGGTGGCGGCATCGACGCCGAGCTCGGTGGCGAGCTTTTTGGCGAGAGGGGAGATTTTTACGCGATCACCGAAGGCCAGCGCGGGGGCGGCTGGGGCGTGGGCTGCCGCAGGGGCAGGGGCGGCAATGGGTTTAGGGGCGGGCGCAGGTGCAGGTGCCGGAGTAGGGGCGGGGGCCGGGGCTGAGGCTTTGCTCTCTGCCTTCGGGGCGGCGGCGGGGGTAGGGACAACTTCGCCCTTTTTACCCACGGCGCACAAGGGGGCACCTAGTTCTACCTGGGCACCGGCGTCGGCGAAAATTTTGAGGATCGTGCCGTCGAAAAAGCACTCGAGCTCCATCGTCGCTTTATCGGTTTCAACTTCGGCGAGGATGTCGCCGGATTGCACGGAATCGCCCTCTTTTTTGAGCCATTTGACCAGCGTGCCCACCGTCATGGTGTCGCTGAGTTTCGGCATTTCGATGATGTTAGCCATGGTAGTAAAGTGGTGTGTTTTTTCGGAAATCAGGCGACTGCGGCCAAGGCGGCTTTGATCACGCGAGGAACGTTGGGGAGCTGTTCGGTTTCGACGGGCGGGCTGTAAATTGCGGGTGCGTCGATGGTGGCGAGGCGGTGGATGGGGCCGTCGAGCTCGTCGAAGGCTTCGCGCTGGATCATGTAGGCGAGTTGCGAACCCACGCTGGCGAAGGGCTTTTGTTCTTCGACGATGAGCACGCGGTGGGTCTTCTTGACCGAGGCGAGCACGGTGTCGAAGTCGAGCGGGCGGATGGTGCGCAGATCGACCACTTCGACGGAGATGTCGTGGTCTTTTTCCAAAACTTCGGCGGCGGCCAAGGAGTGCAACACGCAGCGGCCGTAGGTGACGATGGTCAGGTCGGTGCCGGTGCGTTTCACGTCGGCGAGGCCGAGCGGGATGAGCTCTTCGGTGTCGGGAACCTCGCCCTTTTCACCGTAGAGAATGGTGTTTTCGAGGAAGAAGCACGGGTCGTTGTCGCGAATGGCGGACTTGAGCAGGCCCTTGGCGTCGCGGGCGGTGGCCGGCACGATGACCTTAACGCCAGGGTGGTTGGCGAGAACGTTTTCGGGGGTGTGCGAGTGGGTGGCACCGACGTTGGTGCCGCCGTTGGCCGGGCCACGGATGACGATCGGGCAGTTAATTAAGCCGCCGGACATGTAGCGGACGTTGGCCGCATTGTTCAGAATCTGGTCGAAGGCGACCGAGTAGAACGACCAGAACATGAGCTCCATTACGGGACGGATGCCGAGCATGGAGGCACCCACACCCATACCGATGAAACCGGCTTCGGAAATGGGGGTGTCGACGATGCGGTCGGGGCCGAATTTTTCGAGCAGGCCCTCGGAGACTTTGTAGGCGCCGTTGAATTGGGCGACTTCTTCGCCCATAAGGACGACGTTTTCGTCGCGGGTGAGTTCTTCGGCAAGGGCGGCGCGGATGGCTTCGCGGTAAGTTAAAACGGCCATGTTAAAAAAGGAAAATGAGGAAGGTGCGGTGGTGAGGTGAAGCCCGTGGAGCGCGAGGTTCTTAGTCGAAGAACAGGCGGCCCTTGGAGGTGCGCTGGCTGGGGTTGTCGACCTCCCAGTAAACGTCCTTTTGGATGTCGTCGACGGTGGGGAAGGGGCTCATTTCGGCGAATTCGGCGGCGAGTTCAGACTCGTTGACGGCCTCGGTGTTGATCTGTTCGACCAGCGCGTCGGTGAGCACGCCTTCTTTGAGGAGAGCTGCTTGATAGACTTGGATCGGATCCTTGGTGCGACGGTACTCCTCGATTTCCTCCTTGGTGCGATAAGTCTTATCCGGATCGGCGACCGAGTGGCCGCGGTAGCGATAGGTGTCGATCTCGACGACCGAGGGCAGGTTCTTTTCGCGGGCGAGGGTGAGGAACTTATCCATCGTCGCGCGGACCTCGTAAACATCGTGGCCGAAGCAGGTGCCCCAGTTCATGCCGTAGGCTTCGGCGCGTTGGGCGAGGCCGGGGCCGGCGGAGGAGCGATCCTGGCTGGTGCCCATCGAGTAGCCGTTGTTTTCAACGACGAAGACCACTGGCAAGTTCCACAGCGCGGCTAGATTATAAGCCTCGTGAACAGCACCTTGGTTAACCGCACCGTCACCCATGAACGCCATGGCGGCGCCCTTGAGTTTGCGGTATTTTACGGCGTAGGCCAGGCCGGTGCCGAGCGGGATTTGGCCGCCGACGATACCGTGGCCGCCCCAGTAGTTGAGCGAGGGGGCGAAGTAGTGCATCGAGCCGCCCTTGCCCTTGGAGCAACCGGTGATTTTACCGTAAAGCTCGGCCATCAGCGCCTTGGTGTCCATGCCGACAGCGATGGCGTGGGCGTGGTCGCGGTAGGCGGTGATGACGTGGTCGTTTGGACCCATCAGCGAGCAGCAGCCGACGGCCACCGCTTCCTGGCCGATGTAAAGGTGGAGGAAGCCGCCGATTTTTTTGGATTGGTAGGCGCGCAATGAACGCTCCTCGAAGCGGCGGATGCGCACCATCTTGCGATGGAGTTCGATTTTACCTTCGTTGGACAACGCGGAGTTAATCGGGGCCGAGGCGTGGGAGCCGGCGCAGGCGACGGGGGCTTCGACTTTTTTGTCGGCGTTGGGTACAGCTTTATTGCTCACGGGTTAAATCGAGTTGGATGTTAAAGCGGCGCAGTCTTTGGCGGAT
>CANIXX010000002.1 GCA_947471115.1 Opitutaceae bacterium
CGACGCACGCCCGAACGGCCGCCAATATCACTCGTTCCCAACACAACAATCTCAAGCTTACCCTGCATGTCTTCATCGATAACGGCCCCCATGATGACATGGGCGTCACGACCGAACTCCTCAGTCACCGCAGTCATAATCTCGTTCACCTTGGGCAACGTGAGGTCGGTGCCACCCACGATGTTGACGAGAAGCCTGTCCGCCTTACGGGCGAATTCAGGGGTGGCACGCAAGGGACAGGACTTCACGGCCTCGATCGCTTGGGCGACCGCGTTCTCGCCGGTGCCGGCACCGAGGCCAAAAAGAGTTTTCCCCCCACGGGTGTGGAAGGCCTGGCGGAGGGTAGCAAAATCCAAATTGATAAGCCCGGTGAGGAAGAGCATCGACCAAATCGATTTAACTCCGCGCCCAATCCACTCATCGGCGCGCGCAAAAGAGTCCAGTGCAGTTTCACCGTCCACGGCCTGCTGCAAAAGGATGTCATTGGGCAACGGGATAACAGCATCACACACCTTGCGAAGAGCGGCTAGGCCTTCTTCGGCCTGCTTGGCGCGACGGCCGCCCTCGAAAGTGAAGGGCAAGGTCACAAAGGCGATGACCAGCGCACCGGATTCGGCAGCAATTTCAGCCACCGTTGGGGCTGCACCACTCCCCGTGCCACCGCCCATGCCGGCGACCAGAAAAACGACGTCACACCCCTTAACAACCGCCGTAATCTTTTCGCGGTCAGCCTCAACCGCGTCATGGCCAAGATCAGGATCGCCACCGGCACCCAAACCGCGGGTCACCGATGAACCGATAAAAATCTTATCCTGAACAGGCGAGTTGGATAACGCCTGATGGTCGGTGTTGATCACCGCCATCTGGAGCCGGTCAAGGTTCTCCATCTTGAGGCGGTCCACGGCATTGGATCCTGCACCACCAACGCCAATCACCTTAATCGCAATCGTACGATCGGTGAGGATACCGTGAGCAAGGGGAAGTTCGGCAGGTGTCATGGATTGGTCCACTTCGAAGGTTTAGGCGGAGGCGAACAGTTTTTGCACCCAGCCCGGAGTACGGGAACGGCGGCGCGGAGCGGACAATTCGGTGCGCGAACTGATTCCGTAGTGCAACAGTCCCAGAACGCTGGTGAAGGACGGATCACGAAGGTTTTCGGTCACCCAGCTCGGTGCCTCGCCCAAACGAACTTGAACGCCAAAAACGCGCGCGGCGGCCTCATCCAGCCCGGGCAAGTTGGCCGTACCTCCGGTGAGGATGATCCCTGCGGCGGTCTTCTCTGGCGAAAAGGCAGGCCCTAGTTTCTTGCGCACCACCTCAAACAGTTCGGTCGTGCGAGCCGCCGTAATCTGCTCGATTGAGTGGCGTGAAAACTGGCGATCGCCGATGGCGAAATCCCCATTGAGCCAGACCTTCTCGTTGCGATCCTTGGTGGTCACCGTGCCTCGGCCAAACCGTAGTTTAAGCTTTTCGGCTTGTCCGTCGGTGACGCGCAGCCCGAGGCTCAAATCGTTGGTCAAATGGCTACCGGCAACCGGAACCACACCGGTGATCTGGGCACAGCCGTCGCGGTAAAGTACGAAATCCGTGGTGCCTGCGCCGACATCAATCACCAGCACGCCGTTCTGCTTTTCTTCGGCTGTGGCGAGCATGGCTCCCGATGCCAAGCTGGAAAGAATCAACTCGGCGACGCGGACGTTGAAGCCGCGAATGACATGGAGCTGGGCAGCGATCATGCTCTCAACGCCATGCACAGTCCAATAACCCGCCTCGAGGCGCTGGCCAACCAAGTGCTCCGGGTCGGGAACATTGCGACCATCCAAACGAAACGGACGGCGCAGGTGGTGAACGACCAAACGTCCATCGGGCAGTTTTTTCGCCTTCGCCAGACGGCAAACCGTATCGATGTCGGGGGCGCTAACGAGATTGTCCGCAGAGGAGACGTTCACCGAGGCTTCATTGTAAAACCCCTCGAGGTGACCGCCGGTCTGAGCGAGATAAACCTCATCGATGCGCGTACCGGCTTTTTGCTCGGCAGCCATTAATGCGGTATGGGTGGCCTCGCTGGCAGCGCGGAAATCCACCACCGCGCCCTTGATCACGCCCCGCGACTGACATTCACCAACACCAATGATGTGCAGGGAGCCTTGGCTAAGCTCACCGATAAGGACACTGACTTTGGATGTGCCGATTTCCACGGCACCGATGAATTTGGTTCTAGAACTCACGTTTCGAAGGAGAAGTATTACGGGAAGGAGCGAAAAAAGAGGGGGTGCTGGTTGGCGCAGCGGTTCTAAAAAAATTAAGACCCGAGCCCCGCTTCGGTTCATTCACGGGCGTGGGGGGTTCAAAGGAAATCGGCACCTGCTTTACTCCGAGGGAAAGGTTCACCGATTTGAGCTGCCCAGGTGCGTTCTGCCGACGAGTCTCTGCGATGATATAATCAAGGCGCGCCAATTGCTTGTAAAAACTGTCCTGCGATGAGCCAAACGTGATGACCTCGACCTCGGACGACTTTACTATGAGCGTGCGATCAAGCCCGAACCGGGCCAGTGAAACGACCTTGAATGAGCGGTACAACAACGGGGCATCGACCTGGGCGGTGCCCAGCAAGTCGGCCACCACATCCATTCCATCAATTCGCGAAAACCCAGCGCCCTCTCGGACCAACTTCACCCCGTCGATAAAGGGCAACGCTTCGGTCATTTCCACATTATACCCAAAACCCGAATACACCATTCCATCTCTTGAAATGACAAAAACCACCGGGCTGGCGTCGCCAATCCGCGCCATAATACGAGCCACCGGAGTACGCTCCTGCAGGGTCACCACCAGGATATCGGGGAAGCGGCGCTCGATGACGGCTTTGCTCACCTGACCACTCTCCTCCAACCGCCCCTTAAGCTTGATCAAATCGAGCTCCATCAGGCTGGCGGACTTGGCCAAATCCAGCGTCCGTTGAACCCAGGCTTTATCCAGCACACCATCGGTTCGCACCGTGAAATCACGCACCGGAACGCCCTTGGTGGGCGAAGTGATGCGTGTGGGATTGGTGTCCCACAAATGGACAAGCTCGTAAACACCCCAAGCCGATGCGGCGACAAGCAACAAAACCCCGACGATGTTTCCGAAACCCAAAACCAAACGCTTCTTGCCCTCCCGCCCCATCGTGCGCGGTTTCACCTGCTGGGGAATATCTCTCCAGCTGCGCGTGCTCACGTTGGTGGAATTGGACTCGCTCATCTCAAATAGGGTTGGCTGACGCCCTTAAACGAAAACGCCGCACCGCAGGATTCACCAACTCGCGGACCAACTCGGTGAAATCCATCCCGACGCAGCGTGCACTCATGGGCAAAAGACTGGTTTCTTTCATGCCCGGCAGCGTGTTAATTTCCAGTAAATAAAGGGGGTTATTCACATTTTGCTCACACAGGATGAAATCAACCCGGGCGTAATCCCGGCAAGCGCAGGCGGCATAGGCGATTTCGGCGGCTTTTTGGGCTGCCAAAGCTAGCTCATCGCTGAGCGGCGCAGGCGCAAAGTACTGGGTCGCCCCCTTGGTGTATTTACTCGCGAAATCATAAACTCCCGATTTCGGCTTAATTTCCACCACGCCCATCGCCTTCCCTTGAATCACACCGACAGACAGTTCACGCCCAATAAGACGTTTTTCTATCAACCAATTACCATCTTTTATTGAGTTGAGTGCTTGCACCAAAACCGCGCGGTCAGTTGCAATGGTCAAGCCCACGCTGCTGCCCTGGTCATTGGGCTTAACGACCACTTGATCACCAAGGGCGGCGATGACCTCGTCCGCCGTGGGCTTCTGCGCGGCGGAGAAGCTTAGCCCGGCCGCCACGGTGATACCGCAGGCTGCGGCTGCCGCTTTAGTCGCATCCTTGTCCATCGTGAGAGCACTGCCCTCCGCATCACAGCCCGCGTAGGTCACGCCAGCCGCGTCGAGCAGGCGCTGCATGCCGCCGTCCTCCCCAAACGTCCCGTGTAAGGTCGAAAAAACCACATGCAGGCTGGGATCTAGTCCAGCCGGGATTTCATCGGCCTCCACCATGAACAGGCGCGTGGGAAACACACGGGCAAGCGCCATTGCGGAGGCTGCGCCCGAGCCGATTGAAACCTCACGCTCTGACGAGGTACCGCCGCACAGAACAGCAATGATTGGTTCACAATTTTTCATAAAACGTCCTTCCACTGTTTTCCATAGAGCAACACCTCGGGCTCCAGTTTTACTCCTTGGCTTTGCTCAACGCGGGCGCGAACACGACGAACCAACGCGATCACATCCGCAGATGTGGCGTTGCCGCGATTAACAATAAAATTGGCATGCACCGCCGACACTTCGGCGTCCCCTACCCGCTCGCCCTTGAGTCCGCTCACATCGATCAAACGCCCCGCTGAGTCGTTGGGCGGGTTTTTAAAAATACAACCCGCGCTAGGCTCACGCGGCTGCGACTTCTGGCGCTTTTCCTTATAGGCATCGATCTGCTGGGCGATCGTTACGGCCTCGGACTGGGAAGCCGGTTTGAGTAACGCACCAAGGGCAATCGCTTCGTGTAATTCCGCGCAATGCCGGTAGTCCACGTGCATCTCGCTTTTTTTCAGTATGCGGAGCTCGCCGTCCAAAGTCATGAGCTTCACTTCCTCGACCACGTCGAACATCCAGCCGCCCATAGCACCGGCGTTCATGCGTAGCGCCCCACCCAGGTTGCCGGGAATTCCCTCCAGAAACTCGAATCCGACCAAACCTGCCTTGGCGGCGAGGCCGCACAGGTTTTTAAGCCTCAACCCTGCTCCCGCCCAGACCCGGCCATCGGTCTGAGGTTCAAAATTCTCCCACGCTGGCTGTCGCAAACTGATCACGAGACCGTCCACGCCTTCGTCAGGAACGACCAGGTTTGAACCGCGGCCCAAAACGATCACCGGAAGCTTGGCAGTTTTTGCAGCACGCACCAGCGCCTGTAAATCGTCGGTGCATGAAGGCTCGGCATACAGCCGCGCGGCCCCACCCAAACGCATGGTGGTTTTGGCCGCGAGCGGCTCTTCCCGCTTAACCGCAGTGTTAGCCGAAACTACACCACGCAACAACGCCGCCGCCGTATCCCATTTTTGGACGTTTAACCTCGTGATCCATTCGCGCGCCATCGCATCGATATCACCGGCTCCCACAAAAACGACTAAGTCATCGGAGAGTAAATCACGCGTTAACTCGTCCAGTGATGCTGCCGTCAAATCCGCATGATAAACCACGGGAAGCGTAGAAGCTTGCCGGCATAATTCGGCCCGCACATCCGCCGTTGTGCCACCGGCAATGGACACTTCACCAGCGCCATAAACATCGATCAGATAAACCGCATCGGCCTGAGCCAAGGCGGCGGCGAACTCGACTTTAAACTGGGCGGTACGGCTGTAGCGGTGCGGCTGGAAAACGGCAATCAACCGGCCACGCGCGCGAACGCGAAGACTACCGAGCAATGCACGAATCTCAGCGGGGTGATGCGCGTAGTCTTCGATCACGGTTAAATCCCCCGCAGTATATAACACCGCCTGGCGGCGCCGAACCCCGGGATATCCGGCGAGCGACTTGCTGGTTAATTGACTCACCCCCATCAACTGAGCCGCAGAGAGCGCGGCCATGGCATTGATGGCGTTAAAGTCGCCCACCGCGCGCACTTCGGCTGTGGAAAAACCATACAACCCCCCGAGGACAAGATGAGTAGTTGCGCCGAACTCGTCGGTAATAGAACCACGATAATCACCTGATGAGCCAAAGGTCATTGCCGGCCGAGAAAGCGTGGCGGCGATGCGCGTTGAAACCTCGCAACCACTGTTAACCAATACCGCCTGCTTCGTGCGCTCGAACAGGGCGCGGAATGTCGCCTCCAAATCAGCGGCCGTACGGTAATGGTCCGGGTGATCCCAATCTAGATTCACCGCTAAGGTGATCTCCGGCGAAAACTGGCCTATCGTGCCGTCGCTTTCATCGATTTCAGCAACCACCCACTCATTTTCACCTGCGGAAGCTGGCGGCAGCGCCTCCGAATTAAAAAGTCCGCCCAACACGTAACCGGCAGGGAATCCCGCCGAAAGCAGGGCTGCAACCAGCATTGCGGTAGTCGTGGTTTTTCCGTGCGAACCGCAAACGGCAACCAACTTGCGATCGCGAGTCGCCTCGGCGAGTAATTCGCCTCGCCGCACCATCGGTAAACCACGAGCCAGGGCAGTCACGCGCGCCGGATGCTGCAGGGAGATGGCTGAGGAAAAGGCGACTAATTGGCATTCTGATGGAATTGCCCCAGGTGCCGTGATGACGACGCCCGCTCGCACCAATTGGCTACGCATGGCATCGCTCATCGAATCATCTTCCCCACTCACGCTAAACCCGCGTTGAAGAAGATAAATGGCAAGCGGGCCCACGCCCATGCCACCCACTCCGGCACAATGCACCGCGGTTACCTTCAGATCGAATAGTTTGGGTAGGACCGTGCTCATGCGCCACGCGGTGAAGTCAGTGCCCCCAAATCGTCGATTATGTATTTAAGCGTAGCCGAGTGATCCAGGCGGTGCAGATGAGCCCGAATGCTTTGGCGCCTAGCATCATCCTTAAGTAACTCAAAGACCTCGCGGCTCAACTCGACGGTTTTATTTTGATCGATAACCAGGCCTGCGCCCTGTTGCTCAAACCAAGCAGCATTGGCCCGCTGGTGATCGTCTGCGGCATGTGGATACGGAAGCAGAATCGCCGCGGTTTCACAGCGAATGAGCTCGGCAATCGAACCCGCCCCGGCACGCCCGATCACCAGATCGGCTGCGGAGAGCAACACCGCCACCTGGTCACAAAAGGGGACAAAAACAGCGGCAACAGGGGCACGATCGGCCGCAGTCAGATTCACGACTTCCGCCACACCCTTTCCGAGGCCCGTCACGCAATAAAGCTGTATACCCGCATTGGCCAATTGGGGCAGTTCACGACGAGCCCAGTCGTTGAGCACAGTTGCGCCTTGGCTACCGCCAAAAATCGCCAAAACTTTACGGGCGGGATCAAGCCCCAGTTTTCGGCATGCCTCGTCACGCGGCAAACGAGCGATCTCACGGCGCACGGGGAGACCCGCATGCCGGATCACGTCTTGGGCCATTCCAGGCAAATCGATACCGGGCGGTAAATAAACCCGATTGGCGAATCGACTAAGTGTGCGTATTGCCCGACCGGGGACGCGATTGGCCTCGTGTAATGCCACCGGTATGCCGCGCAACTTACCCGCCAAAATGATCGCGGCGGTGGTAAACCCGCCAAAGCCAAAAATGCAGGCGGGGCGCAGGGTTTGCACGAGCCTCATGCCCACATAAAAGCCCTTGGTCTGCGACACGAGGAAACGCACCAAACCCGCAGGGGCGCAGGTGAACGGCGTCCCGGGAATCGGGACAAATTTTAGGTGCGGATACTTTTCGATAAGTCGCGCGTCCACCCGCTTCTGACTGATCAGCAGCGTGGCGCTATGCCCGCGTTCAGCGAGGCCTTCAGCCAAGGCGATACCCGGAGAGAGATGTCCGCCAGTGCCACCACAAGAAATAATGTAGTTACTCATGCGATTTCCTGAAGCGAGCGCCCTTCACGTTGTAAACCGGTGCGTGACCAAGTGCGCTGGGTATTGATAATAATGCCGACCAGCCCACCCATGAGCAGTAAATTTGATAAACCCGCACTAATAAACGGAAGCGACATACCTTTGGTAGGTAAACGACCAGTCACGACGCCGAGATTTATAATAGCTTGCAGACAAATCATCAAAATCGTGCCCGCCACCAGCAGGTATTGAAAGAGATTGGGTGCACGCCGCAGATGCATAAATCCGGCGATAAAAATAATGGTAAACACTCCCACCACTCCGAGGGTGAATGCCAAACCCAGTTCTTCGCCAATCACCGCAAAAATAAAATCCGTGTGCGCTTCAGGCAGGAAATTAAGCTGCTGACGCCCTTGCCCCAACCCGACGCCATCGGTGCCACCCACGGCAAAGGCCAGCAGCGATTGCCACAGTTGATAAGTGCCAGCCTGCTTGTTGCCCTCCACATCGAGGAAGGCGAGAAACCGACGGAGCCGATTTTCGTTATTTAGCACCAGCACGGTGAAACCTGCCACCGCCAATCCTAACGAAGGTAAAATGTAGCGCCAGCGGGCACCGGCTAGAAACAGCAGAATCAAACCCACGACCAAAATCAGTGCCGAAGTACCAAAATCCGGTTCAAGAAGAATAAGCCCAACGAACGCCACAATGATACCAATGGGCATCAAGAATCCGCGCTTAAATTCCGCGATACGCATCTGGTTAATTGCCAGATAATGCGCGAGGCAGAATATCATAGCGATTTTACCCAACTCGGAGACCTGAAAGCGAATAGGCCCAAAACCGAGCCAGCGACGGCTACCTTTCACTGAAATTCCGATCCCTGGAATAACGACCAAGAGTAACAAGAAAGCGGCGACACCGCCCACAATCCAAACATGCCTGCGCGCGTACTCCAAATCGATACGGCTGACCACAAAAGCGACAAACGCCGCGAGTCCAACACCGACAATCTGCTTATTAAGATATGAATACGGACCGCCTTTGAATGCGACCGTAGCGCTGAACAAAATCGACAATCCGAGGATGGCCAGCCCGATGGCGCAGACGACGATGATCGCCGCTGCGTTTAACGTGAAGCGCCCTCGATGCAGATCGGGAGCAGGGACATCATTAACCATCGAGGTGGCTTCCAGGAATTCGCGAATAACTCCGTTAGCGTTAAAGTCTGATTAACACTTACTGGGCAATGGGTGCACTCGACTCCTCGACCCGGATCACTGGGGCATCGGTAGTAGCCGCGGCAGGTGTAATAAATGGCGACTCAACTGCAGCAGGCGCGGTCTCCAACAAGGGTGAAGTGAAGACTGGGGCAGCGGAGGGAGCCGTCACAGGGGCGGGAGCTTGTGCGGGTGCAGGTGCTGCAGTTTTGGGTGCGGGTTTTGCAATGGTCGCAGCTGGCTTGACCGTAGACGTCACGGGCTTGGCAACAGAGCTATGGCCACCGGGGATTTTCAACGACTGGCCCACACGCAATTTGGTGGGGTCGGCAATGTTGTTGGCCGTGGCAATATCGCCGACCTTCACTTGGTATTTTTTAGCGATAGTGCCGAGCGACTCGCCTGACTTGACGACATGAACGGTCGCGGCTGTCGAAGCGGCAACAGGAACTACGGCGGACGGGATCAGCGGTTTGACGTCCATACCCGAGGGGGCGACGGCCTTACCGGGGATCACCAATTTTTGCCCCAAGCTCAGTGGCGAATCGGCGCGGAGGTTGTTGGCTGCGGTGAGTTGTTTCACGGTGACGCCATTTTTCTTGGCGATCGTCCAAAGGTTGTCCCCCTTGGCGACGGAGTAAGTTGCAGGAGCCGCTGCCAAAGGGGCGGTCGCCTCCACAGCCACGGGTGAACCGGGACGAGTAGGACTAAAGCGCACTGCCGCGACGTCGGCCGAGGGAGTTTCCGTGGAGGCACCAACAGGTGAAGTCCCCTCGGTCTTAGTTACGGGCGAATCGGCGGCGGCACCGGTAACGGGCGCACCTGCAACAGGTTTTTTACCGGTCGAACGGCAACCGGGAACCGCGAAGATACACACAAAAACGGCAGCATGGACGCCCATGACTACGCCGAAGATTTTAACAAGTTTCATAGGATGATAGATGGAATCGGAAATTGATTGGTTGCGACCGGTCTTAGTTAACGAAAGCGACTGAGTATTTATTCACCAGCGCGATAAACTGCAGTCCCCGGTCTTCATAGTTTTTAAACTGATCAAAACTAGCAAACCCTGGACTGAGTAAAATATTGTCGCCGGCAACTGCCATTTCGGACGCTCGGCGGGCGGCTTCGGCGAGATCAACACAGACGGTGTGAGGCATACCGTTTACCCCAGCAAACGTAGCCATCACATTACGGGTCTCACCAATCAAAAACGCATGTTTCACCTGCGGCACCAGCCTGCGGACAAAAGCAGCCACGTCGCCACCTTTTGACTTCCCGCCTGCGATCAAAATCACCGGAGTACCAAAACCAGCAACTGCCGCCTCGACGGCGTGGAAATTAGTGGCCTTGGAATCATTCCACCACGTCACGCCGTCCTTAACCGCAACCCGTGCAAGGCGGTGCGCGCCGAGCCGGAAGCTCTGCGCTGCGGCATACAAATCAGTCTCGAGCAGTCCCTGACTCCGCCACCAAGCAGCTGCGAGAATGAAGTTTTCCTGCTGTGGGTAGTGGGCAAACACCGTGCCACGCAACAACACGTCTCCTGGCTGGCCTTCGGTTTCCACCTGCGCCTCGGCGGGCAAAGTCTGGCCCAATTTCACCGCGTGGCTCTGCACGCTGCTTCCAGCAAAAACATACCCGCCCACGCTGCGCTCAAACAAGCGCCACTTGGCATGAAAATAGGATTCCATGGTGCCGTGACGCTCCAAATGATCCTCGGCGAAATTAGTCCAAAGAGCCGCATCAGCACGGAAATGCCTGAGTGTTTCAGCCTGAAAGGAACTTACCTCGCACACCGCGATTGAATCCGGCGCCCCACCCGCTCGATCAACCACCAGCTGTGAAAATGAAAACCCAATGTTGCCGGTTGAATAGGCATCGCGACCGACCGAACGCAGGGCATGCGTGAGGAATTCAGTCAACGTGGTTTTACCATTCGTCCCTGTAATAGAAATCAATGCGCCACGCCAAAACAACGAAGCAAAGTCGAGCTCGGCTAAACACACGGAACCCACCGAGCGCGCCTCAGAAATCCAAGGATGTGTCGGCGGAAAACCAGGTGAATAGATCACCAATTGATGCGCAGTTGCAGCGGAGCCTCGGAATTCACTTAACGTTTCAGCCTTGCCGCCTTGGTCAAAAATCACGGCAGTGCCGCCGATTTTTTCGATCAGGTTGCACACAGCTCGTCCACTCACACCACCGCCAAATACAGCGACCGGGTGAGCCAATAAGGGCTGAATAAATTCAGGTACGACGAGTGACATCAGCGGATTTTCAACGTTCCTAGTCCGGCAAGGGCGCACATGAGTGAGATAACCCAAAAACGCAGCACGACTTTTGTCTCCGGCCAGCCGGCTTTTTGAAAGTGGTGATGAATGGGGGCCATACGAAAAAACCGTCGGCCCTCACCGTAGCGGCGGCGTGTATACTTAAAGAATCCGACCTGAATCATGACCGAGATAGCCTCGACCACAAAAACTCCGCCAACGATGACCAGCGTTAGGGGCTGTTGCACCATGAAGGCGATCATCCCGATGAGCCCACCCAGCGCTAGGGAACCCGTGTCGCCCATGAACAACTCAGCCGGATAAGAGTTGTACCATAAAAACGCCATACCCGCACCGACCAGCGCGCCGCAAATCACGGCTAGTTCGCCGGTACCCGGCACGTGGCTAATGAGCAGGTATTCGGCAATCTTCACGTTGCCGGCCGCATACGCCATGATGCCGTAAACCAACGCAACAGTGATGGTGCAACCAATCGCCAGACCATCGAGCCCGTCGGTGAGGTTGATTGCGTTGCTGAATCCAACCACCCAAAAGAAAACCAATACAAAAAGAACTACGACCGGCATCGCAGTGAGAATGGGATACTTAATAAACGGGACCCATAACTCACGGATTTTCTCCGAGCTGGTCGGATGCAGCACCAAGGCCGCCAAGGCGATGATGGTAATGAGCGTCTGCCATCCCATTTTCTCGCGAGAGGAAATGCCGTCCCTGTTTTTTTTGACCACCTTGAGGTAGTCATCGCGAAATCCAACCCCGGTTAGCGCGGTATAGACGAAAAGAGATACCAGAACCCAAATATTTGGTTGGGCCCAGAGAACTGTGCTAAAAAAAACTGATAAAAAGATCAGTAACCCACCCATGGTCGGGGTGTTTTTCTTATCGAATTTCTGCGCCAAATCCCCAGTGCGATCATCGTCGTAATGTTGCCCAAATTTGAGTGCGCGCAGCTTGCGAATAAGCCAAGGGCCGATCACAAAGCCGATCAACGTGGCCGTGCCCGCCGCCATTAGGGTACGCAGCGTAATGAACCGCAGCACACGCAGCGGCCCCCATATGTTTTCGTATTCGGCCAGATAGCTAAACATCGGTGGATTAGTGCGCGTCGGCCGTAGCCGAACCGCTTAAAATGGTTTCCAGTTTATAGCGGCGGCTTCCCTTGATGAAAACAGCACCTCGAAATGCGGCTAATCGCTCACGGACTGGATCGAGCGTTGCAACAACCTCGACTTGTGAAGCAATCGCCAAATGAGCGAGCGCCCCCTCCCGAACCGATTCGGCTGCGTCGCCGATCACCATGAGCTGATCTTGACGGCGCAACCGAATCGAACGGCCTAAAGCTCGATGATACATCGGGGACTCAACGCCAAGCTCCTCCATACAACCAATCACCAATAACCGCGGGTCACTTTCTGGGGCTACCGCATAAAACGCATCCAACGCATCCCCCATCGCGGCAGGGTTGGCGTTATAACAGTCGATATAAAGCAAGCGCCCGTCTTCGCGCCGAAGCTCGCCTCGCAAAGCGGCCGGTTGCCAACTGACAATACGCTCTCGAATTGTCTCAGCCTTCACCCCGAGCAACAACGCGGCTCGAATTGCGAGTGCTGCGTTTTGTGCCATGCCATCCGATACTCGGCGAAGAACAAAATTCAATGCTTTGCCCGAGACAGAATCACGCATTGCAATGAGCGTCTCCTCAGCACACTGAATGAGTGTGAAAAATGTGTTAGCCAACGGCTGGTCCGCCGCGATTGGCAAATCCGCACGGCCCATCCTCCACGCGTTTACGCGGAGGTCACGAAATGCGGGGAATTGGCAGCAGGACTGAGGAAACAAAGCCGCGCCTCCGGTGCGAACAGCAGCCGGTAAAGCTGCCTTGGCCGTGGCAACCCCCTCCAGCCCACCCAATTCCTGTAAATGCGCAGGCCCAACAAGGGTAATAATGGCGAAATCCGGCTCAATCATTCCGGCTAAAACTTCCATTTCACCCGGCCCGCTGATACCCGCCTCGATCACCGCAAACTTATGCCGGCTTGGGTCCAAGCGTGTAAGAGTCAGGGGAACACCTAGGTGGTTGTTAAGATTACCTTCCGTTGAAAGCACACCGCCACGTTCGCCACCCAGTAAAAGAGCAAGAAGGTTTTTGGTGGAGGTCTTTCCGGCGCTTCCTGAAATGCCAATCACCGGCCCGCGGAAAAGCCTCCGATGCGCACGGGCGATGCACTGAAATGCGAGCATCGAATCGGCGACGACAAGCTGGGCCAATGCCAAATCAGGATTGGCACGAGTAACAATCGCGGCGCTGGCGCCCGCATTCTGGGCCGCCAACAAGTAATCATGGCCGTCCCTTTTCTCCGTGCGCAGAGCAATAAACACCTGCCCATTGCGCAATTGGCGCGTATCCGTGGTGAAGCTCGATAGCGGTGTATCCGGCAGGCACGTCCATTTACCGGAGGTCCAAGCAGCAAGTTGTTCTGGGTTAAAAACAGGCACGGTGGATCAAACAGGGCGTTTAATTTTTTTAATCTCAATTAGCTCACGAACGACCTGACGATCATCAAAAGGACTCACGGTGTCAGCAAACTCCTGATACGTTTCATGTCCTTTACCCGCGATAAGCAGGCAGTCACCCGGCTTGGCCATGTCGAGAGCGAGGCTGATGGCGCGACGCCGATCCTCGATCCAAGTCATCTTGAGCGGTGCCGTAACGCCGGCCTGCATGTCATTGAAAATTTGCGTGAGGGGCTCTCCACGCGGGTTGTCAGCTGTGGCGAGAGCAAAGTCTGCATAGTCTTGGACGGCTTTGACCATCATTGGACGCTTGGCACGGTCGCGGTTTCCACCGCAACCAAACACAACCAACAGACGGCCTGGGGTAATCGTACGTAGCATCCCGAGCGCATTGCTCAAAGCGTCATCGGTGTGCGCGTAGTCCACCAAAACATTGAAGGACTGGCCTTCCTCGATGCGTTCCATTCGACCTGGCACACCGGCAAAATTGCGCAGGCGCGAAAGCAACAGACTGGGATCACGGCCCAAGCCCCAGGCAGTGGCTAAAGCGGCCAACAGATTGCTTACATTGTAGCGACCAATCAGAGGTGAATCGACCAACGCTTCCCCGTTGGGCCAGACCAGCTTGAAGGTGGTGTTTTTGAAATTAAGTGACACCTGCTCTGCCCTTACCTGCGCCGTGGCGTTTTCACCGTAGGTCACCACATTGGCCCCAGGTACACTGTCGTGGATACAATCGACTAATCGGCCACCATAGGGGTCGTCGGTGTTAACAATTGCAACTTTTGGTTCGGCCCCGGTGTGCCCGGTGAAGAGACGAGTCTTAACCTCAAAATACGCCTCCATCGTCTTATGATAATCGAGATGGTCGCGTGTTAGATTGGTAAAAATGGCTGCACCAAAATTAAGTCCCAACACACGCTGTTGGTCGATGCCGTGCGAACTGACTTCCATCACAGCTTGCCTGCAACCGGCGTCGCGCATCTGAGCAAGCATGCCAAAGATGTCCAGCGACTCAGGCGTGGTCTTATAAGACGGCACGGTGCGAGCACCGAGGTCATAGTTAATCGTGCCGATCAAACCAACCCGGGGTCCATCGTTGAGCAAATGCTTAACCAGATGTGTTACGGTGGTCTTACCATTAGTACCGGTGACACCGACAACCTGCAGATCACGATCGGGGAATTTATAAAACCGCTGGGCTACGCGTGCGAGCGTGGCGCGGGCATCGGCCACTTGGATAAAAGTCACTTTGGCCGGAGTTGGGGTGGGGATCTTTTGGGTCACCACCGCAACCGCGCCACGGTTAACGGCCTCATCGATGTAGGAAGCGCCATCGGCACGCAGACCTGGGAGCGCGAAAAAGAGCGTGCCGGGAACAACACGACGACTGTCCATCACCAAACCCGAAATAGGACGATCGAGAGATCCCTTGACGGCGATCGCCTCTTTCTCACTGAGATAATCGGAGAGTTGGGGGGCCATTTTGAAGACGCGGTTGTTGGTTGAATCAGTGGAATGACGCAGGGTCGCCGCTTGACGCGGTTGTTTGAACGCATGAATCAGCGCGTGATTCTGTGTGAGATAGCCGATCATCGGTGACTGCCCTCCATGACCAGCAAATTCCGCCCTGGAACAATCACGGGTTTGATATCCAGATACTGGATAAGTTGCTCGGCGATATGCTTAAAACTAGGTGCTGCCACGGTGGAACCATAGGCGATTCGGCCATTGGGAACCTTAGCGTCATCGACAATGACACTGATGACCACACGGGGGCGGCTAGCAGGGAAAAAGCCAACAAACGAACCCACGTGATTACGATCAGAATACTGTCCGTTAATGAGCTTTTGTGCGGTCCCGGTTTTTCCAGCGATCTCGAAGCTTGGAATGGCGGCCATTGGGGCAGTCCCCTCCTTGGATGCCACGCCTTCAAGCATGCGGGCCATCTGCTCAGCGGTCTTCGTTGAAAGTACCTGGCGGCGAACTGAACCCGTAAAACTGTAAACAGCCTCACCGTTATTATCGGCCACTTGACGAATCACCTGAGGGCGCATCAACGCGCCACCACTGGCGATCGTAGCCATGGCGTAATGAATCTGCATCGGGGTGGCCGATACGCTGTAACCTGCGGAGATACGCGTGATATCCACACCGCTCCATTTTTCAACTGGGTTAAGGAACCCCGAAACTTCACCACCAAAGGGAAAGCCGCTTTTCTCTCCGAAACCAAAGGCCCGGGCATAACGGTAGAGCGTCTCTTCGCCGAGCTTCATACCGAGTTGAGCGGCCCCCACATTACTCGAATGGCTGATGATCTCGGAGACGGTTAATGGGTGATCGAAACGGTGATCATCCTTCATGAAGCGGCGTGGCTTGCCCTTGTATTCAATAGAGTCGATAGAACAATCAAACCGCGATTCAGGCGTGACTAATTTATCATTTAGGGCACCGGCTGCCGCTACGATTTTGAAGGTCGAACCCGGGTCGAGGATATCGGTGATGGCAAGGTTGCGCATCGTGCCCATCGCCTCCTTGGAGAGTTCGTTATATTCGTTGAGGTTGAACGTGGGGTAATTTCCCAGTGCGAGAACAAACCCGCTGTGCGGCTCGGTGACAATCACCGTGACCTTGGCGGGGTTGAACTTTTTGACGATTTCATCGATCTCCTGCTCAACAATGTGCTGGATGGCGGCATCGATGGATAGCCGTACCGTGTATCCAGCAGTCGGACTCACCTCGCGATTACGAAACTGGGCAAGCTCACGGCGCAGCCCGTCTTTTTCTGATTCGCGCCAACCATCCTGGCCTCGCAGATAAAAATCGGCAAACGCTTCGAGGCCTGCGGCGGGCTCACCGGCTTTATTGACGAACCCAATCAGGTGGGCAGCCAGTTGATTATGCGGGTAGGCACGCGTGTAGGTGCGGTTACCGTAGACACCTTTAATATTAAGGCGCCGGATCTGGTCATAGGTCGACTCCTCCACGGTGTCGCTGAGTTTTGCCCAACGGATCAATTTTTCACCGGAAGGTAACGTCTCTTCTGCGGTGCTATCGTCGGGTGCCTCCGAAGCAGCCGTGACAGACAATTGGACTGCAACGGGTTTAGCTGATGGAGCAGTGCGGGATTTGGTCGTAAGAATTCGCTGAATCTCGGACTGAGGCAAATTGAGCAGCTTGGCCAATTCAGGCCACTTGGACTCGTCAGCTTTAAGCAATGCCTGCGGGTCGACGCCTAGAACGATCAGCGAACGTGACGTCGCAAGACGATCGCCTTTATCATCAAGGATATCGCCGCGCTTGGCGGGCTCCACAGTGATTTGCCGACGCGCACGGTCGACGTAACCCATCAGACGCTCACGCTCGAAAACATGCAGATCCAATAAGCGCACCGCGATGCACCCAAAGCAGGCAACTACGCCGACTCCGAGTAAAACGATGCGATAATTGGATGCGAAGCCTTTCGACATGGAGTTAATTTTCCACCGATCAACGATAGTTGTTCACCACCCTGAAACGCACTGGGACGACCGTACCACTAACGACCGCTTCGGGTGAAAACACCTCGGCGTTTTTACGCGCCGCCAGTAGACGCTCTGGGGATTCACTCACCCGAACCACTTGAGGCTCCTTGGGTAACACCAAGCCCAGCTTCCACTCGCTGTTGCGCCGTGCGAGCACGTCAATCGACTGCTCGGCCGTGATCTGGGTATTGAGCTCGGCGAGATGACGTTCGGACTCGATGATACGCTGTTCTAGCTGCTTGGTGTTATTGGCTGTAAGTGAAATCTGGTGACGCAGCCATACCGTGCCGAGGCCGATAGAGCCGCTGAAGCAGATCATGACCAGCGTATAAACAAGAAGCTGGTTCACGAAAGCCTGGGAGGAGTTCTTCTTCATTCTGAAAAGATGTTTGGACTAGAGTTTACGAAGGGCCCGCAGCTTGGAGGAGCGGCTGCGGGGATTGGCGGCGATCTCTTCTGCGGAAGGAGTGACCGGGCGACGGAAAAGCAGGTCGGCGTGTTTAACCCGTAAGTCCTGCGGACGGTGGTCGTCCTCACCTTCGGGCAGACCGGCGAGGTGGCGGAAAAAGTTTTTGGCGATCCGATCCTCCAGCGAGTGAAAGCTAATCGTACACAGAACACCACCCGGAGCCAGACGCTCAAAGGCGGCAGGCAGCGCGCGCTCGATGGCACCGAGCTCGTCGTTCACGGCGATACGGATGCCCTGAAAGGACCGCGTGGCGGGATGAATTTTAGAATTGAAACGATCGCGAGGAGGAATGGCTTCAGCTATGAGCGTTGCCAATTGCGCGGTGCGCGCCAGCTGCCCCGTACCGCGCGCTGCGACTAGGGCCCGCACCACGTGGCGCCAGTTCTTTTCCTCGCCATAACCGCGGATGGCCTGAACGAGAACCTCCTCGGCGACAGTCTCCAGCCACATTGAAGCTGGCACGCCCGAGCGAGGATCCATGCGCATATCGGCAGGCGCATCATTACGGAACGAAAAGCCCCGCTCGACTTCATCGAGTTGAAAGGAAGAAACCCCGAAGTCGAAGAGGATACCGTCGAACTTACCAATTGGTAATTCAGCGAGATGCCCAAAATCACGGTCGATGAGCGAGAACCGCCCCTCAAACTCAAGACGCAGTACTTCGGCGCGGGGTTGTGCGGCTGGGTCACGATCAAGCGCGACCACATTGACCTCCAAAGCGGACTCCAAAATCGCCCGAGTGTGGCCACCGCCACCGAAGGTCGCGTCCAGATAGCGGCCGCCGGCCCGAGGTGCTAAAGCCTCGAGGGTCTCGCTTAACAAGACGGGATTGTGACCGGGCTGCATGGTATCGTAAATTGCTTCACGCTGCCTAGCGCGAGCCAGCGACCACCTCGCTTAAAGTGGGATGCATGAAGAGCGGGCCGCCCAACCAGACCGGTCGTGCGGCGTGAGCTGCGGCAAGATTACTCTTAACAAAACGGACGCAAGCAGCCGTGGAGGAACCCACGGATGCGACCAAACGCTGGCGGCGTCCGAGTCGGGCCGGAATTTCCAGCGAGCGGATCGGAAGAGGGAGACGGCGCGTTGTCATAAAATTATATACCGAGACGGCGCATGAGATCGCCGAAATTCTCTCCAGCGGTCCGCTGCTCCACACGGGTCCAGCGGTCGGGGCTGTAGAGGCTGAATTTGGTGAGCGATCCCACCAACACCGCGTCCTTGGCGATACCGGCATGCGTCAATAACTCAGCATTGAGCATGATGCGCCCCTGCTTATCGAAGCCGAGGGTCTGCGTTTGCGCAAAAAACCGGGCGGCAAAATCCTGGCCTGAACCGTCGGATAATGCTATCGCCTCAATTTTTGAGCGTAACTTGGCGATTTCTTCCGGCGGCAATACCGCAATGTACCCATCGGGATGCGGGGTCGCCAAAAACTGCTCTCCCTCAGCATGGGCAGCACGCCACCCCGACGGAATCGTGACCCGATTCTTGTCGTCTAGGGTGTGCCTAAAAAGGCCAGTGTAAGAATTGCCGAATTGCGCCATGAAGTCACGAAAGGGAAAGCCCCTCCCATTACACCCCATTTCAACCCACTCCCCCCCACACCGGTCAAGATAACTCCATAAATTTTAATATAAAATCTAACACTCCAGTGTAAGCGTGCCAATTGTAAGGACAGTGTAAGACGCACTAAGTCATAACGATGGCTCGGACTGAGAATCTGAGGCTTCGAAAAAAAATAGAGTCTACGTAATTTCCCACTCGTTGAACTTGGTGAAAGCGCTTTGTGTTCTCCGAGATATCAACCGAATGCTAGTAGACTGTAACATGAATCTTGTCGGATTGAGTTCTGACGTAGCGCGGTGCTTTAGCCCGCAGGTTTGAACAAATTTCCATCGCAATCACCGATGCGGGCTGAAGCACCGCTACTTTTGATCCGACAACTCAAATGTTACTGCCTACTAGGTTTTTGATCACTCAATCCACCCGAAACGTCGTGGACCCTCCAAGTTTCTCGGCTACAGAGCGTAACTTAGAACATTGCCTGATTTTCAGTTTCAACGATTCGGTTTCTTTTCGATGGAGTTCGGCAACAAAACGTGTCGAAGCAATGGGGTGAGGTTGTATGGACTTTTTTTGCACCTCAAAAAGAAGTAAGCGACCCCGCGTTCAATATGGCGTGAGCTTTTGCTTGTCAGGCTTTCCCAGCGCCGCCTATTTCTCACCGATGAAATACATCTTCGTGACGGGCGGAGTGGTCTCGTCGTTGGGCAAAGGCCTCACGGCTGCCGCACTCGGTGCACTTTTGGAGCTGCGCGGTCTAACCGTGCGCATCCAAAAGTTCGATCCCTACCTTAACGTCGATCCAGGCACTATGAGCCCGTTCCAGCACGGCGAAGTTTATGTGCTGGAGGACGGTGCCGAGACCGATCTCGACCTCGGCCACTATGAGCGCTTCACCAGCGGAAAACTCTCCAAGCTAAACTCCCTGAGCTCCGGCCAGGTCTATGAGAACGTCATTTCCAAAGAGCGCCGCGGCGTTTACTTGGGCAAGACCGTGCAGGTGATCCCGCACGTCACCAACGAGATTAAAGAGCGCATCTACGCCGGCGGTAAGGATGTTGACATCCTCATCACCGAAATAGGCGGCACCACCGGCGACATTGAGGGGCTCCCGTTTCTCGAAGCGATGCGCCAGTTTGCCCTCGAAGTCGGGCCTGACGACTGCATTTTTATTCACGTTACCCTCGTGCCTTACCTTAAGGCGGCCGGAGAACTTAAGACTAAGCCCACCCAGCAGTCCGTCGCCAAGCTGCGTGAAATCGGTATCCAGCCCGACATCCTCGTCTGCCGCTGCGACCACCCACTTGAGGCCGGCCTGCGCGACAAAATTTCAATGTTCTGCAACGTCCCGGTCAAGGCCGTGATCGAGTGTGGCGACGTGGATTCGATTTACGAACTTCCACTCGCCCTACAAAAAGAGCGCATGGATGACCTAGTGGTTGACCTCTTCGGGCTCAAGAATCCAGCCCCCGAGAAGAACATCTGGACCGAGATCGTGCGCCGCATCAAAACCCCCGCCCACGAGGTGAAGATCGGCGTGGTCGGCAAATACATCGAGCTCCAGGACGCCTACAAATCCGTTTACGAGTCCATCACCCACGCAGGCATCGCCAACAACACCCGCGTTAACATCGTGCGCATTGACGCCGAGGATCTGGAAAAGAAAAACGGGCTTAATATTCTCAAGGGGCTCGACGGCATTCTCGTCCCGGGCGGCTTCGGCGACCGTGGCACGGAGGGCAAAATCGCGGCGGCTAAATACGCCCGCGAAAACAAGATTCCCTACTACGGTCTCTGCCTCGGCCTGCAAATCGCAGTCATCGAGTACTGCCGCAATGTCCTCAAGTTGAAGGGCGCCAACTCCACCGAGTTCGACGCCAACGCGCCGCATCCGGTGATCAACATCATGGAGGAGCAGAAGAACGTCATCGATAAGGGTGCGACGATGCGCTTGGGCAGTTACGAGTGTGCTCTCACCCCCGGTTCCCACGCAGCTAAGGCCTACAAAGCCACTCACGTGCGCGAGCGCCACCGTCACCGCTTCGAGGTTAACAACGCCTACGTCGGCCAACTCCAACGTGGCGGCATGATCATCAGCGGCATCAACCCTCGCCGCAATCTGGTCGAGATCATCGAAATCAAGGATCACCCTTGGTTCGTCGCGGTGCAGTTCCACCCCGAGTTCCAGTCCAAGCCCAACAAGGCGCACCCGCTCTTCGCCGCCTTCATCGGCGCTGCCCTCAAAATGAAACCCGCCACCAAGGCCAAGCCCGCCAAAGCCGCACCAAAGGCAAAGAAAAAGAAGAAGTAGCGCGCAGTGAGTAGCGGGTAGCGAGTAGGTTCGGACGCCAATACTCGCCACCCGGCTACCCGCGCCCGCTTCCCCTTTCGTTTCCGACTACTCGCTACTCACTACCCGCTACTGCCATCCCATGCCCCTTTTCGATCCTAAGCGCCTTCTTGTTCTCGCCGGTCCTTGCTCACTCGAAAATGAGAAGGTCGTACGCTCGGTGGCCGAAAAACTCGTCGAGCTGCGCGCCCGTTACCCCGAGCTCAACTTGGTATTCAAGGGATCCTTTGATAAAGCCAACCGCACCTCGATTACCGGCGGTCGTGGCACCGGGCTAGAAGAGGGGCTCGCCCTGCACGCCTTGGTCAAAAAAGATTACGGGCTGCCCTGCGTGACCGACGTCCATGACGCCGGTCAATGCGCCCAGGTCGCCGAGGTTTGCGACGTCCTACAGATCCCCGCCTACCTTTGCCGCCAGACCGATCTGCTCCTCGCCGCCGCCGCCACCGGCAAGGTGGTCAACGTGAAGAAGGGCCAGTTTCTCTCTCCCAACGACATGGTGCACGTGGTCGGTAAATTGAAGCACGGCGGGGCCGCAGAAATCTGGCAATGCGAGCGCGGCGCCACCTTCGGTTACAACAATCTGGTGGTGGACATGCGCACATTCCCGATCATGGCGCGCAACGGGTATCCAACGATTCTCGACGCCACCCACAGCGTTCAACTTCCCGGTGCCGCCGGCGGCAAAAGCGGTGGTCAACGCGAGTTCGTGCCCACGCTCGCCTTCGCCGCCCTCGCGGCCGGAGCTGACGGCCTTTTTCTCGAAACGCACCCCGATCCAGACAACGCCCTGTCGGACGGCCCCAACATGGTGCCGCTCCCCGAACTCGAAGCGCTACTCGCAAAGTGCCTCGCCTTCTGGAAACTCGCCCGCGCTTAAGCGCCCTGCACCGGCTCATCATTTGACCGTCTCCAGACGCGCTCCAACCTCACCCTAAAACCAAGACTTTGATGGACACCTTCCTCATCGACGTGCCGATTCCCTCCATGGGCGCGACCGTCAGCGAACTCACTGTTATCGACATCAAGGTCGTCGCCGGCGCGCGTATTTCCAAAGGCGAAAAAATCGCCGAGTTGGAGAGCGATAAATCGGTTTTTGAGTTTGAGGCGCCCTGCGACGGCGTGATCGAGATGGTGCAAGCCCGCGCGGGGGATATCCTGCCCAGCGGCTCTCCGTTCCTGCGTATCAGCACGACGGACATTTCGCTTAAAAATCTTCAGGTTAAAGCCGGAGCCGCCACGCCTGTTGTCGCAGCTATTTCTCCCGTGAAGTCCGCTCCTGTTACGGCAGTCGCGCCCGTTGTGGCGCCAGCAGTTGTTGCCGCGCCCGTGCACACGGCCGCTACTCCGGCAACTGGCATCCAATGGACGCCTCGCGCTGCCAAGCTCGCCAAAGAGGCAGGTCTCGATCCCGCCAGTATCGTAGGAATCGAAGCCACCGGCCCCGGCGGGCGCGTCTCAGGCGATGACATCAACCGTTATCTCGCAAACCGACCTTCAGCGTCGACTTCGGGGGTCTCGACGCTGAGCTCCAAAAGCGGTACTTCGACTTCGGCCTCTACCGAGACCGTTTGCATCGCCGGCATCGGGTATGCAGTCCCCAAGAACATCCGTGCCACCAGCGATATTTTGAAGGCGTTCCCTGGGCGCACTGAGGCGGAGATGCTCAAGCTTACGGGCATCAAAGAGCGCCGTTACGCCGACGCCGACGCTTCGGCGACCAGTCTCGCCGCCATCGCCGTCAACCACGCGTTGGCGCAAGCCGGCATGACTGCGGCGCAGATCGACGGCATCATTCTAGCCACCATCATTCCCGACCAACCCGTGCCCTCGATGGCAAGTGCATTGGCCAAGCACCTCGGCTGCACCAAGGCGCTCGCCTTTGACCTCAACGCCGCCTGCTCCGGCTGGCTCTACGCGTTAGAAGTCGGCCGCGCCTTTATCCGCGGTGGCACCGCCAAAAACGTCATTGTAGTCACCGCCGAGCTGCTCTCCCGCATCACCAATCCCAACGACCACGAAACCGCCTTCCTGTTTGGAGATGGAGCAGGTGCTGCCATCCTTACCGATGCGCCCGGTGGCCACCGACTACATCGCATGGCGCTTTCCGGCGATGCGGCGGCATTCGAAGCCATTCAGCGTCCCGGTGGCGGGGCGCGCCAACTCATGCCCAACGTCGACGGCAGTGACCGCGGCGATTTTTTCCTACAGATGGATGGAGGCGCTGTCTTCAAGAGCGCGGTGATCGCTTTCGCCAACGAGATCGAGAACGCCATGACGCGTCACGGCCTCACGCCGGCGGATATTTCCTGGATCGTGCCGCACCAGGCCAACGAGCGCATTCTGCGTGCCGTGGGCAAGCGCGTAGGCATTCCCTTCGAAAAGTTCGTCGTGACCATTGCCAAGTACGGCAACACCTCGGGCGCCTCCGTTTCGATGGCGCTGGGCTGGGCGGCTGAAGAGGGGATTTTCAAGCCGGACGACAAAATCATCTTCTGCTCGGTCGGCGCCGGCCTGACCTTCGCTGGCGGCCTGCTGGTCTGGTAAGGAAAAGGCGTGTGGGTGGCGCCGGTTTCGGGAATTGCACTTGGATGCGGTGAGAGCCGTCGCAGAAGGACCACTGGGGTCTTTGCCCGATAAGCCCACTTCGTGATTGTCTTCCAGACTAGCTTGGTCGAAATCTGCACACGCTTTAATCCTGCAACCTCCTTATTGATGGCCAACTCGTTCCCCTCCTCGGGCGGCAACCGCCCCGGTTACTTTCAGCGTCGTAACAACGACCCTTTTGCACACATCCGCCGTAACTCGCGGATCAAAGAGCCAGAAATCCGCGTGATCAGCCCCGAAGGCAAACAGCTCGGCATTATGCAGACTGAGCGTGCCTTGGCCTTGGCTCAGCAGTTCAATCTCGACCTCGTCGAAATGGCTGCGACCGCCAAGCCGCCCGTCTGCCGCATCATGGATTTCGGCAAATACATTTACGAAGAGCAAAAGAAGGCGAGCCACGCTAAGACAACTGCCACCAAGCTCAAAGAAATCGAATTCACGCCGCGTATCGCAGGCGGCGATTTCCTCACCAAGATCCGTCACGCCGAGGAGTTCCTCGATCACGGCAACAAGGTGAAGCTCCGACTGAAGTTCCGCGGCCGCGAAATGGCGCACACCGAGATTGGTTTTGGCGTCATGATGAAGGCACTCGCCGAACTCGAAGGCATGGGCCACCCCGATTCCACCCCGCGCCTGATGGGCAAGCAGATCAACGTCATGTTGACCCCCCTACCAACTAACAAGCGCAAGCGGAAATACACCCTCGAGAACGACGAGCAAGCGATCGACGACACCGGCTCCGACCACGGACACGAAGAGTCCAACGACGACGAGGTTCCGGCAAAGGCCTGAGCCAGTAGCCGGGTATGATTCGGTTACGGTATACGTCCCTCATGAGCGCGGCTTTTGCCGCGCTCATTTTGTTGGTGGGCTCATCCGCTCTGGCTGGTAGCGCGGCGAGCAAAACGACCATCAGCGGAAGTGGAAGCACCATCCAGGTTGCAGGCATCGGCTATTTGGACGCCCGCGCCTTTTTCACGCGTTTCGGCCTAAAGGCGGCGTGGATCGAGCGAGGCCAATCGATGCGCCTGCAATCCAGCGTAGCCCGTATCGAGATTGAGGACGACAAACGTGATGTTAACGTCAATGGCCTGCGCGTGCTCATGGGTGAACCGGCGGTGGAACGTGACGGCACCCTTTACATCAGCCGCATCGACGCCGAAAAGCTTTTCCTTCCGCTGCTCAGTCCGTCTTCAGTAGCCAGCCCCGCACCGCCGGCACTGCGCGTAATCGCTATTGATGCCGGTCATGGTGGCCAGGATACCGGCACGCAAAACAAGGCATTCAAACTGGACGAGAAAACCTTCACTCTCGACGTAGCTATGCGGTTACGCGCCCTTTTGGTGCAACAAGGCTACAAGGTAATCATGACGCGCACCGACGACCGCTTTGTAGAGCTGCCGCGCCGAGCTGAGATAGCCAACAAAGCAGGCGCCGACCTGTTCATCAGCATTCATTTTAACGCGGTTGCCGGCTCCCCCACCGTACGTGGCTCGGAGACTTATGTGATGACCCCACAATACCAACGCTCCACCAGCAGCCCGAAACGCGATGCCAGCGATAACGTCCGAAACCCAGGCAATCTCAACGATCCATGGAATGCGCTTCTCGGTTACCATATGCACAATCAAGTCATCGATTCGCTCCGTGGAGAGGACCGTGGATTTAAGCGCGCCCGCTTTGCCGTGCTAAGGTTGGTCAACAGCCCAGCAGTACTCATCGAAGCCGGTTATTTATCCAATAACGACGAAGCGCGTAGGATTGCCACCCCCGCCTACCGCGCCGCTTTAGCCGAGGCATTGGCCCAAGGTGTTCGCGCCTATGGATTGGCTATCACGACCACAAAAACACGTTGAGCACACACTCGCCTGACAGGGTGCGTGCTCGAGCGGAATCGATTCACATCCGGTGTAACTTGGGCGCCGAGCCCCAGCCAATACCGGCCCCCCATTAACAGACCAAGCCCCTCAACGCGCTATCTCAACCGAAGTCACGCGCCAAGAGGCGGAAAGCTGCGAGGGATTGGCCCGGTTACTGGCTAAGGAAAACTGCTCAAGCCCTAGGTAAGGAGCGCGTTGAGCCAACGATTGATAAAAGGCTATCAGCGCAGCCATGTCGGAATTACGGGACGAAAACTGCACCGAGTGCACCGCGAATTGACTGGAGCGCACGGTGCGGCTGTCGGATACGTCGTAGTTAGAAAGCCCTGCCGAACGGGCCAGCGTATTCAATTCCCCCTGCAAGCGAACGCTGTCGAAACTCCTCGACGGGTCGAGATGCTCGACGGCCAGCGTCGCCTCCTTCTCGATACGCTCACGTTGCAACAACCAGCGCTGCTGAACATCCAAGTCCGTTGATGTCACCTGAATCGCGCGCACCTGAGCAGCCACGCGATCACCCACGCCGGACAGCCAAATAGCCGCACCGAGCAGGGTAAAAACCAGCAGCAGTATTTTTTCGCGCAGGAGCCGACTAAGGAAATAAGCTTTCATGATGTGGCCTCCGGAACCGTTGGCACCGGTACGGGATCCGGTGCGGTTTCTTTAAATGCCTCAGGTCGAAAGATCACCACCAGCTTGAAGGTCGAAACTCCGTCGCGACTGCGCGGGTCAACCACCTCGGCCTTTTGGCAACCGGAGAGCTTATTAAGCGCGGAGCGAAACACGTCGATATCCCCCGAAGCGTTCGTCTGCGCTTCAACCTCCAGCTTATAAAGCCCGCTGCTCACCGCGCGTATGAATTGGATCGTCTCGGGGCGAACATCATTAACCAGCGCCAACATCTCGAAGGGACGCAGCCGTTTATTGGAAAGCTCTTCAATGCGCGTCGCCAGCGACTGCGAGGTCATGATTGCATCGACAATCGGCTTTTGCCTAGCCTCCAGCGCCAAGCGGCGGCTTTGCCAGTACGAGGAGCCCACCAGCCCCAGTTCAAGCAATGCGGATAACGCGATGGCCGCCGCGCAACCGAGGAACGTGCGCCACAAGATAACATCCCGGCCGTGGGCACGGCGCCTGGACTCCAGTTCGCCCTTGTCGCGTACATCGAGTGCAGCGACCTCATTCGAACCAAAACGCGACTCCAGCGCACCTGCGCGGAAAACGAACTGATCTTGTGCCGAAGCCAGATCGAACACCGGTTCGGAATCCAGTTTTACCACATGTAATTTCTCGGGAAAGGAACTCAACAGCGTCCCAAGTGCTGCGTCACGGTCGGCTTCGGTCGGCTCACCGGGCAGCGACTCGACCCGCACCTGTGAGGGCATCCCGCTCGCATCGGCAAAATAAAGTCCCGTCACACTGCTCGCACCAGCCACCACCACTGCAGTAGCGGGCAACGGGGCGGAAACACCATTAAGAACCGTAACGAAGTTCGGGAAAACCACTTGGGCATCTGCCCAACTTACCACCTCATCAGCGGTAAAACGCTTTCGGTATGCGGCATAGATCAACACGCTATTCGCCCCCAATTTCCAGTAATGGCCGTAGTAAAGTTGCGTTATCGGAAAGGGCGCAAGTGCCTCAATGGCCAACTCTGCTTGAGCCGCCACGTCAGCGGCGCTTACCCCTTGGGCCACGGGCACTGAGCGGACAAAAAACAACGCGTCGGCCACCCGCACAATGTGTCGAGGCGGTGCGGCGGGTAAAAAGCGTTTAAACGAGGTAAGGCTCATGCAGTCGGTTCAGCGGTAACAGCAGGGGGAGGAACAGCACTATCGTTTTCACGGATTTCGAGAAACGTAAACGGGTATTTGAGATCGGTAGGCTGGCCGGAGGTTTTATCCGCCGTGGTTGCTCCTTTAGAATCAGCCTTCTGTGGGGTCTTTTTAGCGCTGGCTGCGGCAGGACTCGCTGCGGTGGATGCGCTGCTAGATGAGCTGGCAGGGACGACCTTGGCGCCACCCTCCGGTGACACCACCGCCATCAAGCGAAAAGAAGACAAGCCTTGCCGAACCGTCACGGTAATACGCAGAGCATTCACCTTGTACCCGTAGCCTAGTTTCTCCAGTTGCCCGCCCGCGACTGCGGCGACGCTGCGACCACTTTTGAAAAACCCTGGGCCCTGGCTTTGGTACAAGCCTGCTCCGGACAGGAATTCGGACACCCGTTGCTGCTGCTGCGCGTCGATCGTTTCCTGGGCCAGTAAGGGCTCGAGTCGATTGCCGTTTAGGTTGGGGGAATCGAAATCATAAAGCGAAAACGTGTCGGTGAAACGTTGATACAGCGCCGTGGGTAAACCCGTGGCCTCGTCAAAAAACACCTGGCGCACGCCCTCGATTGCGGCCAATTCGGTAAACGAGCGCAGCGACCGTCCCGGAGGCGCGAAGGGCAGCGCCGTATTTTCGTAATCCTGCAAGGTCGGTGCGCCAATCGCGCTAGCCGTGTGATCCTTTTGAATCCAACCCAACAGTGAATCCGTGAGGCGTTCGGCGTCGATTTGGGGCACCTGCCAGGACTTGAACAATGCGATGAGCATCTCCGCCTTCACGGATGGAAGTGGTAACTTGGCGCTCTCGTCCTCCAGCGAAACCTCCACCGTGCGGCCCTCGGCAGGCGTGTAACCGGCAAAGCCGAGCGGATCGCCCCAGCCTTCCGCCGGACCGTGAAGCCCGTCGCCGACCACACGGAAGTCCTCCAGCACGGCAAGGGTCGTCTCAAGAGCTGAGTAGGCTTCCATCCGCAGGCGAGCTGCATCGGCCTCGCGGATATCCACCAGCAGGTCGGTACCCGCTTTTTCGATGAACAACAGCAGGGCCGAGGTGGCGAATACCAGCGTGACGAGCACGATGAGCAACACGGACCCACGTCGGCGAAGGAGTGGAAATCGAGAGGCGCGAAGCATGTTAAAAGGCCGGGATTCCTTGGGTTCCTGCGGGCAAGACAATCAACACCTCCTGCGAACGAGTGTGATAAGTGAACTTAAGGCGCAGCCGCTGCGGGGCGTCGTACCCCCCTTGGGAGTTACGTCGAGGAGTGGTTTCGTTTTTCCAATTCTTAAAATCCGCGTCGTAATAATCGTACCCTAGGCCCGTGACCAAAGGCGAAACCACGGTCTCACGTGGGGGCTGTTCATCAAAACTCTTTTCAACCCGTGAATGCCACAGAAACAAAAGGCCTGCGCCCTCGCGCACCGATAGCGAACACACCACTTCAGGCAAAGGTTGTCCCGGCCAGACGAATAGGCGGCTACCCTCGAAGAGTTCAAATGTAAGCAACGTCTCAGTCATGCCCGCCTGGGTGCGAATCTCCGTCATGGTAAACGGTGTGGAATCGGCGGAGGCGGCTGGAGGTCGAGCCGCGGCGCGCAGTTCATGCTGCAAAAATCGAGTGACCGCCCGAATATGCTGATCGAAGAGCCGTAGGTCGGTGTTACGCCCCCATAACTCGCCCATCGAAAAGATAAACGTGTTGAGTCCCACCATGAGCAAGCCAGTCAAGGCGAGCGCAAGTAATGTCTCCAACAGAGTGAATCCACGGCGCTTCATTTGTTCACACTCTCCTGCAGCTTGAGGATTCGATCGCGAGAGGCGGCGCGCAGGGTAGCTCGGTCGGTCGCCACCGACCAGGTCGGCCGTAGCAGCCGGAAAATCTCTCGGATTTTTTGGGCGTTGGCTGTGTCATGGCCGGCGATTTCACAGTCGAAAGTGACAGCGAAGAGATCGGCCTGTGAGGTCGGTTCGATGGTCGCCGTCCAGTGTACCGCGCGGCCGTCAGCTGCCGCAAATTCACCGCCACGACGTGCCAATTCAACATCGGCCTGAGCGAGCAACTGCGCGCGCGCAAACTGAACCTCTGGATCGCTCACCGTGGCCCTGCGAGCAACCTGGTAACCGTTAAGCACATTGACGTAGGCGGTGCCCAAGACCACCGCCGCCATGGCGAAAAGCGCCAGGGCCACCAGTACCTCCAGAAGTGTAAAAGCTGAGAGACGCGTGCGGTTCATCGGTCAGCTAGGGGCGTAAGCATCGGGGCGCACGTCCACGGATCGATTTCAAGCACCCGAGTTTGGGTGCTGCTCTTCAGTTGCACCCGAAATGGCGAACACGTCCCATCACCATAAAATGTAACAAAGGGCTGAGTATGGGTTTCAACGAGCTCACCGGCGATGAGGATGGCCGAATACGTCGACGGCGATTTCGGTGGTAGAAATTCAATCTCCGCGAGTTGAGTGGTCGCGAAGGGCATGCGGGTTTCTGCGGCCAAAGAGGTGAGGATAAATTCACGCGACTTTTTATCGAGGCTCAGGCGTACCGGCTGATTGTTCAGCAGGGCCTGCTTACGCGCGGCCGCAGCAGCCAACCAAAACAACTCGTCAGGGGTTTTAGGGCGATCACCGAGCAGCCGAGAAGTGCCCACCACTAACACTCCAGTGAGCAAGGCGATCAGGGCGATCGTTACCAACACTTCGAGCAGCGTGAAGCCCGTCCGGCCAGCGGCTATTCGCGGAATGGATACAGACATAGAATCGCGCGCCGGTTAGCCAGAACGGAGCGGATTACCAATTACCGATATCGTCAGCGGTGCCCTCGGTTCTGTCCGGCCCCTTGGAGTACAGATCGTAGCTGTCCTTGTTTTTCAAACCGGGGAAGCGGTAAACGTACGGCTCCTGAAATGGATCGAGCGGAAGCTTGCCACCGGGACTCTCAATGTACGGTCCTTTCCACGAGTCGGCGCGCGCTGCAGGTGCTGTGACGAGAGCCTGTAAGCCCTCAGCGGTTGAAGGATAACCACCCGTGTCAATACGGTAGGCGGTCAGCGGAGTCTTGAGACTGGAGTTAACAAACAGACGTGCGATGTCCTCCGTTTTGGTGCCAAAAATGCCAGTGATCTTGGTGACAGCGAGGCCGACGAGCAGGCCGATGATCGCCAAGACCACGAGAATTTCGAGCAGGGTAAACGCACGATGGGAAGCGCGCAGGGATTTATGGAGAGATGAATGCATAGGAAAAACGTTAAGACTAAGACTGCTGAGCCAAGTTGCGAAAGAGCATCGCAAAGGCGACGCGAAAGAAGTGGTGCCCCCGCCCGGACTTGAACCGGGATAGGCGCTTTAGGAAAGCGCTGCTCTATCCAGTTGAGCTACGGAGACGTTATCCTTTACCTGAATCGATCTTCAACGTGGAGACTGGATTGTAGGTTGACAACCTTTGGCTTCACCGGTTTTTCTCTTCCTCTTTTTCAAATGAGCACGACCGAAAACACCCAGCAGAGCCTTACGCCTGAGCAGATTCCGTTCACCACGCCCCAGGCTTTGCGCAACTACGTAACTGACACCGGCAAGATCTTGCCGCGCAAGTACACTCACCTGTCCGCCAAGCAGCAGCGCGCGGTTACGAAGACCATCAAACAGTCCCGTAACAACTTGCTCGCCCTTTAAGCGAACTGTTGACCACTCGCAGCGCAGGCCGGAGCTAATCACTCCGGCCTTTTTCATGCCATGAGCACGTCACCAACCGCCCGTATCTACCGCCCCACCCCTCGCAACTTGGCGTTTTTGGCCAACGTACTCGCTCGCGGTGGTATCGTCGCCGCTCCCACTGAAACCGTCTACGGACTGGCGGCCGACGCGCGTAACGCCAAGGCCTGTCGTGACGTTTTTCGAGCCAAAGGTCGTCCGGCTAACGATCCGCTTATCGTCCACGTTAACTCGCTCGATCAAGCAGGTGAAGTCGCTGCGCTTAACGACGCCGCTCGCTCTCTCGCCAAAGCATTCTGGCCCGGCCCGCTCACCCTGGTGCTCCCCAAACAGCCCGGAGTACCCGCAATCGTCACTTCAGGACTAGAGAGCGTCGCGGTACGCATGCCCGCACACACGCTTTTTCGCGAGCTCATCGAGCGCAGCGGTTGCCCTCTGGCAGCACCGAGCGCCAACCCCTTTGGCTACATCAGCCCCACCACGGCCGCGCATGTAAGAGATGGGCTTGGCCAGCGCATCAAGTACATCTTGGATGGCGGATCAGCCCAAATTGGCGTCGAATCCACCATCCTCGATCTTCGCAATCCCAGCAAACCTGCGATCCTTCGACCCGGATCCATTTCACGAGAGGCGATGGAAATGGTGCTAGAGCGTAAAGTTGCAGCCTATACGCGAAAAGCGCCCGCCCACACCGCAGCCCCCGCACCTGGAATGCTCGAACGACACTATAGTCCTCGTACTCCTCTGACCTTGGTCGACAAACTCGCCCCCGCCTTTTTACACAAACTGGCCAACAACGAGGCCGTGCTGTTTGTCCACCAGCCGAGGCTCAGCCAACAGACACCGAATGTCTTCTGGCTGGCGAATCATGGGGAGGAGCTCATGGCAGCGGCGCACAACCTTTTCAATCAACTGCGCATGCTGGATTCAGGCGGCTGGACACAAATCCATGCCGAACTTGCTCCCGGCAGCAGTGCTCTGGCACTGGCCATCAACGACCGCCTTAGCCGTGCCGCTGCCAAGCGCGGCCCCGCCTAACGCAAAAAGAGGCGGATCGTTGCCGATCCGCCTCTTTTCTGGCTGCCAACGGGTAATTAACTTACCGCTCGGGGGTAGCATCCTCTTTGGACATCACCACATAGTAATCCTTGTACGACTTGTCATAGTATTGGGCATAGTAATACCCCGACACGGCCAGATTGAGGCCGTTAAGGACCGCACCAAAAACCGGCACGTTGGATTCCGCCAATTTCTTGGCGCTAAACTGGGCTGCCTTACGACGGACTTTATTAAAGAAAACCGTAAAGACCGAACCATCGACCAAGGGCAAAACGATCAACGCATCACTCACCGCAGCCAGCGGAGGCGTATCAAAGAAAATGCGATCATAGCGCTTACGCAGATCGGCGATCATTGACTCGAAATTCTTGCCATTGAGAATCTGGGTCGGGTTCTTGGCACGGCCACCCGTCGTGATCACATCGAGGTTCGGGTGGACACCACGCACAACCACATCATCGATAGTCGCCGTTCCCGCGCAAATATCGATGACCCCTTTGCGATTCTCCAAGCGGAAGGACTTGTGAACGTTGGGCTTTCGCAAGTCGCAATCAATGATCGCAACCCGCTCACCATGCGCGGCAAATGTAAGGGCCAAATTCGTTGTAGTAAACGACTTACCCTCACCAGGTATGGTGCTAGTGACCAGAATACACTGGGCATTCTTGCTCTCATCCTTGAGCCGCAGACTCGAATGCAAGGTAAGAAACGCCTCACAAACTTGACGGTCGGCATTGTTAATGACGATCTGCGCCTTATCCGGCTGCTCCATCTTCTTAATTTGCGGAATGATACCAATCAGTGGAAGTCCAACAACCGACTCGATATCGAACGAACTCTTAACGCGGTCATCGATAAAGGCGACGAAGAAAGCGAAGGCCAAACCGAGTCCGAGACCACCGACAAACCCAAGCCCGAGGTTGAGTGAAATTTTGGGTGAAACGTAATCACTTTCCTGGGGGGGAGCGGCCTTGTCCACCACACGCGCATTCTGAGTCTCCATGGTGGAAATCATCGTGGTGTCGCGCATACGCACGATGATATTTTGCAGAAGCTGCTCGTTAATAACCAACTTGCGTGAGCGCTCAGAATACTCAACGGCAGCACGATCCAACGCCATCGTCTCCGTGCTGGCTGTAGCCAAAGAGGCCCGCGCCTGCTCATCATTACGGCGTGCGCTTTGGTAGTCAGACTCAATGGTCGCGGCCGCATTGGTAATCGCCTTACTCAACTCGCGCTCGGCCTGTGCCAGCGAGTTCATAGCCTCCATCATTATGGGGTGTTTTTCACGATAACGATCTCGTAGCTGGGCAACCACTATCTTCTTTGCCGAAACATCATTAAGCAGCTGGCTTATAAGAGGTTGAGCAGCAATAAAGGATAACTGTGTAAGATCGCCTCCTTCGGCTTGACGCTCCTGTACTTGCTTCCACCGGATGCCTGCATCCTTAAATTTGGCGTCCGTCGAAGTCACGTAAAGATTCAGGGCCTTGAGCTTCTCAGTGACGATATCCTTACGCTGGTCGAGAGAAACCATGTTGTTGCGCTCGAGATAGGACTGAAGCTCGTTAGCCAAATCCTTGACGGTGCGCTCCTGTTGCTCGGCGCGAATTTTAAGCTCCTCGACCGCCTTCATCGACTCATCGATGCGAACGCGGGCGTTGTAGGCGATGAATTCATCAACAAACAGATTGGCCACTTTAGCCGCGATCTGACGATCAGGGTGCCGATAGACGACATTGATCAGCAAGCTGAGACGCTTAGGAACGATTTTTCGGTTATCCCCTAAAACCTCCAACGGCGTAACTGGATCGCTCCCCTTGCCCTTTTCGTAAGGCGCCATGAATTGGCGCATGTCTTCACCGGTGATGCGTTCGGCCACCTTCTGGATGATGGCACCGCTGCTGAGTACCTCAACCACCGTATTAAGATCCTCAGTACCACGAACTGTGTTATCCACCACGGCCTCGACGTTTTTCATCACGGTCGGGTCGCTACGGAAGATCTGCACGCTGGCCGAAGATTGATAAATTTTGGTCTGGCTGAAGGTGTAAACCAGAGCCGAAGAAAACACGACGAGGAACACCACGATGATGTACCACATGCGCTCACGCAGAATCAGCGCATAGTCCTGAAATCCTCGCTGCATCGAGCTTTCGCCCCCATAACCTACTGCATCATAGCCTCCGTACCCGCCACCATAACCCTGGTCGCCTGAACCACCACCAGTTTGCCCTGGCGAGTGCTTAGAATGTGAATCCATGGAGAGAAACTTAAAAGTTAAAGAATGCGCTCTGGTACAAAAACAATGTCGTTTACGAGCAACGGCCACGTGTTACTGGAGCGGCCCTTAATAAGGTCGTCAGCATCGATGACGTAGGTGTCCGACTTTCCGTCAGTATTGGTCCGCGTTAGTTTAACTTGAGTGCGGTTAGCCAGACGGCTAAATCCGCCCGCTCGCGAAACCGCATCCAACAGCGTCAGCCCCTGCTCTTGGGGAAATAAAACTGCTCCAGGTTGATTAACTTGGCCGATCACGTTGACAGAGCGCTTCGCGTATTCGATCACCACCACGTTGATCTGCGGGTTGACCAGATAATCACGAGCGTAGAGTTCGCGAATCAAATCCTCGGCCTGGCGCAGGGACTTGCCCTTGACGTCTACCTTGCCGATGAGCGGTAACGTGATT
The DNA here is from genome assembly GCA_947471115.1 of Opitutaceae bacterium. GTDB lineage: Bacteria > Verrucomicrobiota > Verrucomicrobiia > Opitutales > Opitutaceae > Rariglobus. The sequence continues at coordinate 35,289 of CANIXX010000002.1, forward strand.
GAATACTCCTGTGACACCCGCACGGCCCGCTTCAAGTTTTCCTCCTGAAAAATTTGCACATCAAGGAGATCCGATGGTTGCAACAAATAATCCAATACCGCTGCGGCGGGCACAGACGCAGGCTTGGGCTCCTCGGCCAGCGCAGGAATGGACAGCAGGAAGGAAAACCCTGCAAGGAGTGTAAATTTGATCTTGGTCAACATAGGCTAAGGCTTAAAAAAAAAGACGGAAGAAGATCATTCGATCCTCCTCCGTCTTTTTAAATGGTCAAGCTACTCTCCTTAGTAGCGAGCAGACAGGGACAATGAGACCACGTTGTTAACGAACTCGCTGGAAGCCAGATCAGCCTTCTGCGAGCGATTCACGTAGCTGATGCCAGCGTTGAGGTACTCGTTGATCGTGTAAGTAGCTCCGAGAGAGGCCTCGATGTAGTCGCGGGTTTCAGTGGTGTACTCCATCATGCGATAGGACAGGCCGGCATTCAGACTCCAGTCGACCGTGATCGCACTGCTGGCACCGAGGGTAAGATCGGTCGTCTCGTAAGAGGCACCGCCCGAAGTAGAATTCGCAAAGTCACGGTTAAAAGCGAGGGTGAGTTGGGTTTTTTCCGAGTAGGCGTAAGCCAAGGACGCTTTGCTACCGACCGAACCATCCTCATCAGGGCCGACGTTGCCGTTGCGGGTATTGTAGCCGACGCTAAAAGCACCGGACAGCTTGGGCGTGAAGGTGCCGCGAGTACCGACGTTGTAATAAAACGCGTCGAAGAGATCAGCATTACCAGCACCAATGTTGCCCGACAATTCAGTATGGGTGTAGGTCAGACCGGTGCTGACGTCCAACTTTGGTGTTAGTTCGTAGTAGACGTTAACAGGAACCGAGTAGCTCTTCTGCTCCGTTGCAGCGCTCGATTTGTAATCGTAGCTGGCGTAGCTGACGCCAGAGCCGAAGCTGATCTTCTCGGAGTAGCGCAGTTCACCATTGATTCCGGCTGCCGTGTCATGGTGCTCAAGGAGCGTGGTTTGGCCAATGTTATCAGGCGTAGGCTGGTCCAGTTCGGCAAAAGAAAGATTGGTATTCAGTTTCACCCGCTCAGAGGCGTAGGCTGCAGTGGCTCCGGCAGCGAACAACTGGTTGTTGAGCTTAACGTTGTCTGAATAGCTGGAGAGCGTGGAGTTAGCGAAAACATCGCCACTCACTGCGGAGTCCTTGCCGTACTTCAGGTCAAACCCAGGGGTGACGACGAAAACGGTATCGCTGAGCTCTAAGCCATCAGCTGAGAGCAGCAAGTTGTCGTTGTAGGCGACGCTGGAGGTTGCGGTAGCAAAAAGCTCGGCGTTATCACCGATCGCCAAAAACGGAGCTGCAAATACAGCGGATCCCATACCTCCTAGAATAACAAGGTGTTGTACTGTTTTTTTCATGTGTATTATTAAACCAAAAGAATTAAAAACTTAAATAGTTAGCGCCTGAATGCGAGCTACTTCCGCAGCTTGTATCAACCCAATCAAGGAAGTTAGATGCCTAAAAATAAGCCGAATGCAAGGATTGTGCTGAAACTTTTTGTGCCAAGGTTCTCGCTGGTAAAAAGTCTAACAACCAGACGCACCAATATCCCGATTGCCTCCGATTAGGGCTCTCTTCTTGCTCGCTCACTCATGTCAGCAAAAGATCCTGCATCAAATAGTCTAAAGCTGTCTTCATCTCGCAGCTCGATCAACGCGCAGGGCGTGCGCCGCATTGCGCCCTTTTGGTTCCGGCGGCAGGGCAGTGGATGGCAAATTCAAATTTACTGGAAACGCTTCGCCATTTTCACCCTAATCGCCGGTCTGTTAGGATGGATTGGAACCGCAGCGGCAGCGTATTTTTTCGTAAAATACAACCGCGGCTTCACCGATGTACGGTTTACCGACATGCTCCTTTTGCCTAGCCGTTGGCATGCCTACGAGGTATCTCGGGGCGACTTCCTTGTATCCAAGGCCCAAGCCGAGTTAAAAAAGCAAAACTACCGCGAGGCCTTTGGGGACCTTCGACTGGGGCTGATCAAATCCCCAGCCAACAAAGAGGGGCGTATGCTACTCGCCCAATTTTATGCCCTTTGGAAACGCCCTGACCTGAGTCGCACCACACTGCTCGACGGCTTCACCTACCACAAAGAAGACCCCGAGTACCTCAAAACCCTCTTTGCATTCCTTCTTCAACAACAAGATGACAATCAGGTTCTTAAGTTCTACCACGAGCTTCTCGATAACAACGAAGCAGTGACCCCGCTTAATCAATTAGTAGCGCTGGCGGCCGCCTCATCCTGTTACTTTCGAGGTAACTACGATCAAGCCGAGTCGATCCTGCGCCGCTACCAGGTCGAGTCATCTCGCGATGGACGCCTGTTGCTGGCGCGAATTAACTGGGATCGCGGAGCCAAGGATGTGGCCCTAGATCAGGTCAAGTCACTGGCCAACGAACGCCCTGATGACGTTGAAATCTATGCCCTCACTATCAACTACTTGCGTGAACTCGGTCGAGACAACGAGGCACGCCGTGAGAGCTTCTTACGCACCCTCGCCAACCCCCGCAACGCCCGCGCTCGAATCGACCTGCTTTACGCCTACCAAAAGGAGGGCGACACGGCCTCTCTTCGTACTAACGTCGAGGAAATTTACCTCGATTTCAGCAATGATCACTCCGCTTTGCTCGCCTTGGCCGACTTCGCAGCCAACACCGGCGACCCCCAGCTCGCCCTCCGTATTTACGATCACACTAAGTCCAATAACCTCAACTGGGACGGTGCTGCCCTGATGACCGTGGAGGCGTGCATCGTGGCCAAAGATTACCAAGGCGCGCTCACGTTAGTCCGCGATCTGTTAAAGGAAAACCCCGAATGGGGTAAACGCTTCTACTCGGTGTTTAACGGCCTGCAATCCATCGCCCACTATGGGCTGGGCGATGCCGAGGCTGGACAACTTTTCCTTAACAACTTCCTCAAACAGGACAACGTACGCGCCGACAACCTCATCGCCGTTTCAAAGCGTTTGCTGTCCGTCGGTGCCAAAGCCCAGGCGCGCAAGGTACTCGATCAGGCCGTGCAGGCCGACGCGCTCAATCAGGCCGCTCTGACCAGCTTGGTGCAGTTGGATCTCGAGTTAAACAACTCAGCCGCGCTTGCCGCCAACGTCCGCAAGCTCCTCACCATGCGCAAGCCCTCGCAAGCGGTGCTCAGTGCCGCCTTCGCCGAGTTGGGCAGCGACCTGTTCCTGTTCTCGCCGGAGCGCACCGGCCTGCTTCAAGACTTACGCGCCGCGCTCACGGTCACCTTGCCGACCTCGTGAGCGGTTAACGGGAAGGGGCATCGGCCCCCCCTTCCTAGGCCTCTCGATCCTCCCCCGCGCTCGGGCTCAGCCGCCTAATACAGCGGCCAAGGTCGACAGCAGCCGCTCGTTTTGAGCCGACGTGCCCACGGTTACGCGCAACCACTCCGGCATGCCGTAAGGCCGCATCGGCCGCACGATCACCCCACGTTTTTGTAGCTCGATAAACACCCGCGCCCCGTCGCCCACCTTTACCAGCAAAAAGTTCGCCACACTCGGCACGATCTCAAGCCCGAGGGCGTTGAACCCGCTCTCCAGCCGTGCCAGTCCCAGGCGATTTTCGCGGGTGCATTTTTGGATAAACGCATAGTCGTCGAGCGCTGCCAACGCTGCCGCTTGGCCGATCGCATTCACATTAAACGGCTGCCGTACCCGGGTGAGCAGCGCCGCCAACTCCGGCTCCGCGTAGCCAAACCCAACCCGCAACGAGGCCAGCCCGTAGATTTTGGAAAAGGTGCGCAGGCACACCACCTTGCGGCCTTCGCGGATGAGTGCGCGCAGGTCAGGAGGGTTGTCCAAATACTCCGCATAGGCCTCATCGAAAACAAACACCACGTGCTCGGGCAGGGCGCGCGCGAACGCCAGCAACTCCGCCTCAGTGTTGGCCGTTCCCATCGGGTTGTTCGGGCTGGGCACAAACACCAGCTTGGTGCGCGGGGTCACCGCCGCAGCCAGCGCCGCAAGATCGTGAGTGTGGTTAACCAGCGGCACTTCCACCGGCTTTGCGCCGAAAAGCAGGGTAACCAATTTATAAACGGCAAACGACGGATTGCCCATAACCACCTCGTCGCCCGGCTGCAAAAACACATGCCCGAGCAACTCAATCAGCTCGTTAGAACCGTTACCGATCACAAATTGGTTGGGCTCGAAACCGTAAATCCTCGCCAGCTTTGTGCGCAACGCCACGCAACCGCCGTCCGGATAGAGCTCACTTTGCTCGATCGCCCGCAGCGCCGCCGCTTTGCCCAGCGGCGAGGGGCCGAACGGATTCTCGTTCGACGCGAGTTTGATGATCGTCGCCGGGTCCATCCCGAGTTCGCGCGCGACATCCTCGATCGGTTTACCCGGCTCATAGACCGGCTGCGTGAGGACGGAGGGATTAACGAGGGTTTCCAGCTTCATGAAGCGCACAGCCAAGCCGATCCCGCCTTCGGGCAAAAGCCTTTTGTCACACCACGCGGCTTGGCACACGGACCACCTGCATGCCCGCCGCCAGCGCCGCGCGGATACCCGGCTCGGCATCCTCAAACACCAAGCACTGCGCCGCCGGCACGCCCATCTTCTGCGCGGCCAGTAAAAACATATCCGGCGCCGGCTTGCCCCGTCCCGGCGCGACGTCCTGCGGCGTGACCACGATTTTAAACAGCTCGGTCAACCCGGCCGCCCTGATCGCCGGTCCGGCGATTTCGGGCATACCGCCAGTAGCAATCGACACCGGATGCGTGAGCGCCATACGCCGGGCAAACGCCACCACCGGGACTATGTGCTCAACCTTGGTCAACCGCTCCAAAAACATCCGCTCCTTGGTGTGCTCAACCTGCACTGGGTCCAACTTGAGTCCATAATGCGCCCCGATCAGCTCAGCCACCCGCACCGTGGGAACCCCGCCGAAGGAATAAAACAGATCCTCATTCAACGTCTCGGTTAACCCGTGCACATGGAGAGCGGCGTCCCAAGCCCGATAGTGCAGCGGCATGGTGTCGATGAGTGTGCCATCGAGATCGAAGATAAAGCCGGCGAATTCACCAGAAGGGATATCAAGTTGCATGCGTGCGGCAGATATTTCGCGACTCCACTGCCAGCGCAAGCCCAGTACCGATCAACCTTAGCGCAGTGAAACGCCACTGCTTACACGGCGCTTCCAGCGCAGCGCCACCGCCACCAGCGCAATCAAGGCAGGAACCTCAACCAGAGGCCCCACCACCGCCGCGAAAGCCGCCCCTGAAGTCAGCCCGAACACGCCCACCGCCACCGCGATCGCCAACTCAAAGTTGTTGCCCGAAGCAGTGAAACCGAGCGTTGCGGCTTTCGCGTAATCCGCCCCCGCCTTCACGCTCAGCCAAAAGGTCACCGTGAACATGGTAGTAAAATAAACCACCAACGGCACCGCGATGTGCAGTACGTCGAACGGCCGCGCCAGCACCTGCTTCCCCTGTAAACTGAACATCACCACGATGGTGAACAGCAGAGCGCCGAGGGTCACCGGACTGATCGCCGGCAGAAACTTTTCGTCAAACCAGGCCTGCCGCTCCGGCCCGCCGCGCCGCAGCGTGAAGCGCGTGAGCCAGCCGGCCAGAAATGGAATCCCCAGGTAAATGAACACACTTTGCGCGATGCTGCCGATGGTGATGGCCGACAAATCAAGCACCCCCAAATCCACCCCGACCAGCGGCGGCAGGATTTTCAAAAACAGCCAGGCCAGCGGTGCGAAGGCAAAAACCTGGAACAGCGCGTTGGCCGCCACCAGCCCGGCGCAATACTCGCGACTGCCGCCAGCAAGATCGTTCCAAACAATCACCATGGCGATGCAGCGCGCGATGCCCACTAGCACCAGGCCGGCAAAATACTCCGGCTGGTCGCGCAAGAATATCACCGTCAAGGCGAACATCAGCACCGGCCCAACCAACCAGTTTTGCACCAGCGAGAGGCCGAGAACCTTTTTATCGCGGAACACATCGGGCAGCTCCTCGTAGCGCACCTTGGCGAGCGGCGGATACATCATCAGCACCAGGCCGATCGCGATCGGCATCGAGGTGGTGCCCACGCTCCAGCCGGTGAGCGTTTCAGCCAGCGCCGGGGCGAACCGCCCGAGGGCCACGCCGAGCACCATCGCGGCAAAAATCCACGCCGTCAGCCAGCGGTCCAGAAATGAAAGTCGTTGGGTCAGGTTGCTCACCGCCCACAGTATTCACAATAAGACCCCAGAGCGAACAGCCTGAAAGATTCGAACCGCGCCCCGCCCTTCCGCAAAAACTCGCGTGGAAGGGCCGGTGCGAATTCACCTCCCCAAAAACAAAGGTGTTAATCTCCGCTGTCGGCCCCAACCCGGGCTTGTGCCAGTTTATCGGCATGCAGCGCTTCGGCTGGGAGTTTGAACGACACCCCGGCGGCAACTGCGGCAAAGGCAAAGGTGCCCCAAAGACAACCCGACAACCCAGCGAGTTGATAGAGAACACCCGAAAGCAGGCAACCCACCAACCTTCCACCCGCGTTGGCCATGTAATAAAATCCCACGTTGAGCGCGACTTTATCGCCATCGGTATAGTCTAAAATCAGGTAGGAATGCACCGCCGAATTCAGCGCAAACACAGCGCCGAAAACCGCCAATCCGCCCACAATCACGATATTCGCCGGCCCACCGGCCCCCAGCGCCAAGGGAATGGCGCCGGCCACGGCAGCCAGAGTCAGCGCGCCTGCCACAGCCGTGCCGCGTGCGGGTGCCCGCCCACGCAGCAGCACCGGCGTAGCGGCCTGTACGATCCCGTAACCAATCACCCAAAAGGCCATAAACGCCCCCACTTGCTCAAAACTCCAACCGAGCACCCCGCGCAGGAAAACCGGCGCGCCCACCACGAACCAGATGTCGCGTGCGCCAAATAAAAAAAAACGGGCCACGCAGAGCACGTTAATATCGCGGCTTTTCGAAAACAGATCCGTAAATGCCGCCTTGGTCTTGGCCTTGCCTAGCTCCCGGGGCAACGACGCCCAAGAACCAAGCCAGACCAACCCAAGCACACCAGCCATAATCCAAAGCGCCCCAGCAAATCCCACGGTTGTGAGCAACAACCCACCCATGAAAAAGCCCACGCCCTTGAGCGCATTTTTGGAGCCCGTGAGAACTGCTACCCACTTAAAAAGCGTACCCTTGGCGTCCGCGGGAACGAGCACCTTGATGGCGCTTTTGGAGCTCATCTTGGTGAAGTCTTTGGCGATGCCTGAAAGCGCCTGCGAAACCATCACCCAGGCCACCGAGCCGAGTTCCGGCCAAGCTGGATTCAATAACGCCAGCATGGCCAACGCGCCCACTTGCAACCCAAGCCCCGCCACCAAGGTGAAGCGCAACCCCAACCGCGACGCCAGCCACCCCCCCAACAGGTTGGTTACGATTCCAAAGAATTCGTAGAGCAAAAACAGGAACGCCAAGGTCACTGGCGCGTAGCCCAAATTAAAAAAATGAAGCAACACCAGCATACGCAAAGCCCCATCGGTGAGGGTGAAACCCCAATAGGCGCCGGTAACCAGAACGTAGTTCCTTAAGTTCATATTTGATCAAAATTCGGCCTTTTAAGCAAAGTCGCCGGGACTCCGAGGGCACTAAGACGCCCCAAGGAAACCGAGTCCTTACATCCTTAGAGCCTTTGCGACTTTGCGCTAAAATCCGTCATAGGCTCCTCGCCACTTTGCGCGCCAGCTCGGCCATACGATTCGAGTAACCCCACTCGTTGTCATACCAGGCGTAGAGCTTCACCATGCGTTTGTTCACCACCATCGTGGACAATGCATCGATCGTGCTAGAAGCTGGATTGCCCTTGAAATCGATCGACACCAGCGGGCGCGTCTCGAAGCCGAGGATACCCTTGAGTGGCGCGGTCTCGCTGGCCGCCTTGAGCAACGCATTCACCTCCTCGACGTTGGTGTCGCGTTTGACCTGAAAAACACAGTCGGTGAGTGAGCCCGTGAGCAGCGGTACGCGTACGGCGTGGCCGTTGAGTTTTCCTGCCAGTTCGGGGTAAATGAGCGCAATCGCGGTGGCCGAACCAGTCGTCGTGGGTATCAGCGATAAGCCTGCGGCCCGAGCGCGGCGCAGGTCTTTGTGCGGCGCATCGATAATCGTCTGGGTGTTGGTCGCGTCGTGCACGGTGGTGATCGCACCGTGCTCAATGCCCAGTTGTTCATGGATCACTTTAACCACCGGCGCCAGGCAGTTGGTCGTGCAGGAGGCCGCAGTGAGCAGGTGGTGCTTGGCCGGTTCATAGAGGCCGTCGTTTACGCCCATCACGATGTTAAGCGCGTCGCCACCTTTCACCGGCGCGGCAACGATTACTTTTTTCACGCCACGTTCAAAATACGCCGCGAGTGACTCCGGGGTACGAAACTTCCCCGAGCACTCCAACACCACGTCGATACCGTGGGCTGCCCAATCCACGTCACCCGGCTTGCTGTGTGCGGTGCACACCACGCGGTTTTCGCCGACCCGGAAGCCCTCGCCCTCGGCGATCGCTTCCTGAGCCCAACGCCCCTGAACCGAGTCAAAGTTCAACAGATGCGCACAGGTTTCGGCATCGGCTTTGGGATCATTGACGAGCACCCAATCAAACTCGGGCCACAAGGCGGCCGCGCGAAACGTGAGGCGCCCGATGCGCCCAAATCCATTGATAGCAATACGTGTCTTTTTCATGATTTTTCCTTTTTCAAAATGGGTTAACACGAGCAGCCGCGTTTTTTAATCGCCCCCCGCACTCGGCCTAACGGGCTGCACTCGAGGTCCTCTTTGGCGAGCTTGGCCAGGTCGCGCTTAAACACCACGCTCCCCGCCACGCAGTCCTGCAAACAGGCCAGGTTGGCGGCCACCTCCGGCGCTCGTTCCGCCTCGGGCGGGAGTGCGTAGATCACCCAGTTGCCCTGACGTTGCGCGGTGACCAGTCCGCGGGCCTTGAGATAGCCGAGGTGTTTGGAAATTTTCACCTGCGGCTCGCCCAGCGCACTCTGCAAATGACAAACGCAGAGCGGCCCACGCAGCAGCAGGTGGAGCAGACGCAACCGCGTCTCGTCGCACAGGCACTGGTAAATCTCCACGAGTTTCACGCAGCGACTACATTCCGGCTACGGAATACAGATCAAGCCCTGAACCACGGCGTCACCTGATTGTCACAAGGCGGAGTGGAGCATTGCCAAACTCCGGCCAATCCCCCACTTCGCTACCTTCCCTTATGAAAAAATACATCGTCGAGTTCATCGGCACCTTCTTCCTCGTGTTCACCGTCGGCATGGCGGTCCAAAGCGGCAGCCCGCTGGCCCCGCTGGCTATCGGATCGGCCCTGATGGTCATGATTTTCGCCGGCGGCCACGTTTCTGGCGGCCACTTTAACCCTGCGGTGACCCTCTCAGTTTGGCTGCGCGGCAAATGCGACACCAAGGATGTTGTCCCCTACTGGATCGCCCAGCTCGCCGCCGGCGTTGCTGCGGGCGCTATCGTCTTGGCCCTTAAAGGCCAACCGACTCTCGGTGCCGCCACGCACGAAGTCGTTCCCTCACTTATCGTCGAGTTCCTCTTCACATTCGCCCTGGCTTGGGTCGTTCTCAACGCCGCCACGGCCAAAGGTACTGCGGGTAACTCGTTTTATGGTCTGGCTATCGGCTTCACGGTGCTGACCGGTGCAGTCGCGGTGGGCGGAGTTTCCGGCGGAGCGTTCAACCCGGCGGTCGGTCTGGGCGTCGTGGTGATGGGTTTGGAAAAAATCAGCCAGCTGTGGATTTATTTGGCTGCCGATCTGGCCGGCGGCGCGGTCGCGGCCTTGGCGTTCAAAGCCACCCACGACAAAGGCGAATAACCTTTTGTCTGCCCTGATCGGCGGTCGGGGCTATAAGCTTCAGGCTACAAAAAAGGCCGGACGTATTTCGTCCGGCCTTTTCTATCTCCAAATTTCAACGCGAGCCGCGCATCAGGCGGCTCTTCGGCTTGGCGAGCGGCGCAGCCTCGGCAATCGCCTTCTCGTCGAACAACGCCGAATAAACGTAAGGAAAACCCTCCAGTTTTTTGCGCTCGATGGTTGCGCCGATGAAGCGCTCTATCGAGCGGGCGTCGCGCACATCTTCCTCAGTCACCAAAGTAAACGCGTCGCCTGTAGCCTGGGCGCGGCCGGTGCGGCCGATGCGATGCACGTAATCCTCGGCGTTTTCAGGCACGTCGTAGTTGATCACATGCGACACGCCGGCGATGTCCAAACCGCGAGCGGCGATGTCGGTGGCGACCAGCACCTCAAAGCGCCCGTCCTTAAAGCCCTGCAGCGCCTCAACACGTTCGCGTTGGCTGCGGTCGGAGTGGATCACACCGACGGTGTGTTTTTCAGCCAGCAGGCGGTGGGCGATGCGGTCGGCCCCCATCTTGGTACGCGTGAAAATAATGATGCTCTTAAACTCGGTGCGGCGCAGCAGCTCGATTAAGAGGTCGAACTTCTGGTTGGCGACGACCGGATAAAAGGCGTGGGAAACGGTCTCTGCAGCCGAGCGGCGCTGGCCGATCTTGATTTCGACCGGGTCTTTGAGCGCCCAACCGGCGAGTTGGGCCAGTTCGGGCGGCATGGTGGCACTGAAAAACAGAGTCTGGCGAACTTGAGGGCAACGTTGGATGATGCGCTTCACGTCAGGCAAAAAGCCCATGTCGAGCATGCGATCGACTTCGTCGAGCACGAGAATTTCCACGTCGGCCAGACTGGCGGTGCCTTGCTCAAGGTGGTCGAGCAGACGGCCGGGAGTGGCGGCGATCACGTCCACGCCACGGGCCAGATCGTCACGTTGTTTACCATAACCCACTCCGCCGTAAACCACGGTCACGGTGAGA
>CANIXX010000003.1 GCA_947471115.1 Opitutaceae bacterium
GTGATTTTAACCAAGTCGCTAACCATGCCCTTTATGCTGCAACCGTTGTCGGTCTCCCACATCAGGATGGAGGGGTGGTTGCGGTCGCGGATGATGAGGTTCCGGTGCAGCTCCTTCTTCAGCGTGAGCATCGGACCGGAAGCCTTCTGCAAGACGTATTCATCATCGCCGCTCGGCTGGGCGATCATCACTCCATAAGCGTCGCAGGCGGCGACGGTCTCCGGACTGCTGGCGCAATGGCCGGGCCGAACAAAACGGCCCCCGGCCTCGGCCACGAGACGGATATCGCGCCACTGCTGCTCCTCGGGCACCGCAGTGCCCAAGGCAGGGTATTCATAGCGCAGGCCGAACCCCCACAGCACATGCGGCCGTCCATTGATCGACGGATAATACCGGTCCCAAGTAATCACCCGGATGCCGAGCGGACTTTCGACCACATCCACCACCCGACCGTCGCGCTTCACCGTACTCACCACCTTGTAGAGGTAAGGCTTCCCATAAGGACTCCAGGCGGGATACCACAACTTGGGATTGGCGATGTTGGCCAATTGGCTGAACACATGGGACTGCTGGCTGGGAATGGTCGCGGATTCCGTCAACGACGCGACCACCTTGCGATCGGCATCAACCACCGTGGTGGTTAATTCGATGGTTTTCGCGGAGGACGACTCGTTTTCCACGTTGGTCTTCACGCTGATCTTGGCGGCCGTGTCATCGGCGGAAACGGTCGCCACATGGGTGCCCCATTTCTTCACCACCGCATAGACGTTGAGCGGTACATATACCTGATCGGTAACAATCAGCTTCACCGGCCGGAAAATGCCCCCCATCCCCATGGAGAACATAAACCGGGTACCGAAACCCGGCGCCACAAACCAGGGAGCCTTACCGTTGGAGACGCGTACCGCTAGAGTGTTACCGTCCGGACCAAATTTCACCACCTTGGTCACATCGACCACGAAACCCACAAAACCATGGACATGAGTGGCCTCCTGATTGGCGACGGCACTGCTCCCTGGCATGAAAGTGCCATTAATATACACAGCAGCGGCAACGTTAACGCCCTCGAACTCTATAAATATTTTCCGATCTTTGAGCGACTCGTCCAAGATGAAGCTTTTCCGGTACCATGCAGTGTCCTGATAGGGCTTATCGTAGCCCTTTTTTATGTTCACATAAGTGTCGGTATCATTGAAGCAGTGGGGAATGCCCACGCTCTGCCAAGACCGGTCATCAAAGCCGGGTTCTTTCGCCTCAGGGAAGGGATCACCCTGGGCAAACTTCCACCCCGTATTGCCCAGATTAATGGTAACCCGGTGGCCGGTATCGGCCTGGGGGGCCGCGTTGCATAAGACGGTAACGGCGATCCACAATAAGGAGACGCGCAACCCACGGGACCACCTCGATAGCGAATCAAAAACAGGATAAGAGGAGCACATAAAATTGTTTTAGCTGAATAAAATGAGGGGAAAGGAGGGACTCGCAGCACTGGTATAAATCAAGACAACGCCTATTTCAGAATTTTGCCGCTTTTTCTTATTTGGAGCGTGGCTATTGAATGCCGTTCTCCCGTGCCCCATTGCGCGTAATTTCCTAACGCGGGATATCAGTTCTTCGGCTCATCTCGGTCTGCAAGCTCCTGGAGTTTTTTGCTGGTGATGAGCTGCACCTTGCCCCCATTCCTTGTTGCCAGTTTACCGAGCTTTGCCATCGAGTCGTTGGGGTTTTCGGCCGGCCCGACGAAAAGGAAAACATTCAACTCCGCGCGCTCTTTGAGTAGGGCCCGTTGCAGCTGGGAAACATACAACAAAATCTCAGCGTACTCAGTGCCCTCTATATCATTATACCCTCCTGGTACATGAATCGGCTTCCCCTCTTTGTTGCTCCAGCCTGTGTAGTCGCGCTGGATACTAAACCCCTGACGCTTGAGCGCGGCTTGGAAATCAGAATCCCAAATCCGGTTAACGTTCTGAATCACAAACGGGGGCTTCCCCTGCGCCTTGAGCTTGGCGTTGATCGCATTCAACTGGGCTTGAGCCTTGGCATCGGAGGCGCTGCGAGCGGCGCGGACAGCCTCGACGTCCACTCCGGCGCGTTTTAACTCGGCGAGTGTTTGCTCGTACGCCTTTTTGCGCTTGGCGAGTTCCGCCCCATCTACTTTCCCAATTCCTTTTCCTGGCCCTGTGGTGATTGTGTAGATCACATCGGGGCCCATTTCGAGGCCGCAGCGCAGTGCCTTTAGCCACAGCGATACGGATAAGTCCGAATCGAGGCCGGCATTTGGCAGCGGCTTCGGCGCCCATGCGACCCGCCTCACTCCTTTTAGGCCCAGTTTTGCCGAATCGGTATTAAGAGGTTTGAACCACTCAAAGAACCGAGTCTTGTTGGCAGTGGTCGCTGGCAGCAACTTGGTGTCGAACGGGCTGACCATGCCGCCCATGTCATTATCTGAATCAAAGAGGACGACACCGAATTCGGCACTTGGGGGGAGGCGGCTGACCAGTTTCATTGTCTCTTCGCGAATGATCTTAAATGCCTCGAATCCGCCCTTGCGGATGTCCAAGAGCCTTGGGCCGACCTCGATCACAAAAACGACCTTGGAGGCGCGCTGGCTAGTGGTGCCCAAAAAACTCATACTCATAAACCCACTGCCTAACCCAGACCCCGCCCCCAGACCCGTGCCGTAACCGGTTCCGGTGCCCATCCCACCGGCTCCGGACCCGAACCCTGTGCCAGCGAGCGCACTCGCTCCTACCGATGGCAGGTCCGGCAAGGCCGGAAGCGCCAACGCATTCGACGCGGTTGAGAAAATACGATTGGCCGAAACCGGCGAGGCGCTGGCCGAGCCACCGCCTTTACGGGCGACTTGCAGGCGGTGTTCAGCCTTTTTTTGTAAGATGTTTTCGGAAGCGGCCGCCGCCTCGAAGTTTTTCTTTTTACCGAGGATCTGTTCGCTGACGACAAAGTAGCCGGCCACGGCGACCAGAACCATGTGTACGATTACGGTGGTTAGTAAGGGTACACTGGAGGTTAGTCGGGTGTAGAGTTTTTTAGAAAGGCGCGGAGTGGGGGTGGACATACAGAGAGGATTTACTAACTCATATGAAACTAAATCCGTTAAGCGTTGGGGTGTAACGTCGGCTTAGTTTTTTCCGGATCACAGACAAAATTCGTTTTTTTGGGGGGGGGGGACGTAATCGAGGTAAAAGAGGTACTCCTGTCGCCCTCATTATGCTGCATATCAACCCGCCCCAATAGCTATTTTCGCGTATTTAAGGTGCTTTTTTGCGCATAATATTAGTGGCGCGAGCCTCCGGAACACATACCGACAGTTAACCGGCAAGATAAAGTTCGCCCATGCCGTGGGCGCGAGAGGAGGCACTGGTCGGGGGGCAAAATCACACGGTTCACCGCAATCCAACCGAATTAATCCATGCGCATTTGTGCCCATCGACTCATCATCAGCCCCGGCGGGTTACGCAGTCGGTATTCAAGCCGCCAGAGGACGCCACATGGCAAAACCAAGTTGAGCGATGGCGCCCGTTGATGTTAAAATTTAGGCCAACGCCCCACTTCGACCGGTTCAAATTCACACCACTTGCGCAAAGTTGTATGTTTTGGGGTGTCCGCGTGGGTATCCGAACGGCGTTGCGAGTGCTAAGGTTGGGATTCGTTTTAAGCACCGTCATCAGTTCAGGCAATTCACCTCGGCGCATCCTCCACCTGTTCGTTTTAAATTTGCAGCCGCCATCGCTTTATCCACTACCAACGTGGTCAAAAACGGCTTGGTCCATGGACAGAATAACACAACGGATGCCTTAGGTATCTCGACTGACCCAGGCTCGTGGAGACCCCAAGTTCCACTCGCAGCTTAATTACGCTCAAATTACTGCAATACAGGCTATTAAAGAATTTTAACCCCACCCATGAAGTTCATTTCGTTCTGTCTGCTAATGCTGAGTGTGATTTCCCACGCTGAAACCACGATTTCTCCTGTAGATTCCCCTCAATTGCGGTTTGCCTTGGCGGAAATCAAAAGCGCGGCGAGGGGCGCGAACCAAACCGTGCCCGAGATCACCATCGAGTTGAAAACGGGCCCAGCTCAGAGCTATCAAATCGAGCGTGAGGGTTCCAAAGTACGCGTGATCGGCGGCGACGCGAACGGGGCGATGTATGGAGGTTTGGATGTTGCGGAGGCAGTCCGCTTGGGAACCCTCGCGGAACTCAAGGGCGGCGAGCATAAGCCCCACATTGCCAAACGCGGCATCAAGCTCAACGTCCCGCTGGATCTGCGCACGCCGAGTTACTCAGACAGTGGCGACGCTGCGCAGGCAAACATTCCGGAAATGTGGAAGCGTGAGTTCTGGACTGAGCTCCTGGACGGCATGGCGCGGAACCGTTACAACGTTCTCTCGCTGTGGAACCTGCATCCCTTCCCGTCCATGGTGAAGGTGCCCGAATTTCCGGACGTCGCCCTCGACGACGTTTGGCGTACGCGGGAAAAGCTGCCGGAAGCTACCAGCTTCAAGGGCACCCTCATGGCCGAACCCGATCTGTTGGCCAACCATGAGGTGGTTAAAAAAATGGGGATCGACGAAAAAATTGCCTTCTGGCGGTGGATGATGCAGTACGCCCAAGAACGCGGGATCCAAGTTTATATATTTACATGGAACGTGTTTATTTACGGCGCCGAGGGAAAGCACGGCATCACCGACAGCTTGGAGAACGATATTACTAAAAAATATTACCGGACCAGCGTGCGGGAAATGGTGAAAACTTATCCTTTACTGGCGGGCATGGGAATCACGGCGGGCGAAGCGATGCCGAGGAAAATAAGTGCCAAGATCAAGGAAGCCTGGTTGTGGGACACCTATGGCGAGGGAGTGCGCGATGCCTTGAAGGATGAACCCAAGCGGGTGTTTCCGCTGATTCACCGGCTTCACTGGGCGGATGAGGGCGTGATTCTCAACGCCTTTAAAGATTATCCCGGTCCATTTGAATTCAGCTTCAAGTATTCGATGGCCCACATGTATTCGATTCCCAATCCGCCCTTTATCCAGCCAATACTCAAGCAGCTAACCCGGGGAAGGAAAACGTGGCTAACCGTGCGTAACGACGATATTTATTCCTTCCGCTTCGGCGACCCGGTTTTTACGCGCAACTTCATCGTGAACATTCCGCCTGCCGAGAAAATCGCGGGCTTTTACATGGGGTCCGATGGCTATACGTGGGGTCGTGAATTTATCGATCGCAATCCGGCACCCGGTCCAAGGCCATTGGTCATGGAGAAACAATGGTATTCATTTATGCTCTGGGGGCGGCTCGCCTACGAGCCTCAGCTGCCCGATTCCCATTTCGAGAAAGTCCTTGCTGCCCGCCATCCCAAGGCCGATTCAAAATCTCTCTATAAAGCCCTTCAGGGCGCCTCGCAGGTCATGCCGTTGGTCAACCGATTTTTCTGGAAGCCCAACGACTACCAGTTCTTTCCCGAGGCGTGCTCAGGTCATCCCACATTAAAGGGATTCTACACCGTGAAGGACTTTATGGATGGAGTCTCCATGGAGGGTTCGTATGTGCTTAGTATCCGCGCCTGGCTGAAAAAACTCGCCGCCAAGGAGCCGATGAAGCAGACAACCCCGCTCCAAATCGCCGACGCCTTGGAAGCTGCCGCGGAGGAGACGATCCACTCGATCGAAGGCTTACGAAAGGCCTCGGAACAGGACTTGGAGTTGAAAAAGACCCTGAATGACTGTGAGGCATTGTCATGGCTGGGGCGCTATTATTCGGCGAAGATTCGCGCAGCCTGTTCGCTCGCGCAGTTTGACGCCAGTGATGACAAGGTGGAGCGCGAAGCGAGCATTCGATCTTTGACCGATGCGCTCTCCCACTGGAAGCAGTACGCGGCGGTCCGCGATGGGCAATACCTCCCGGCACTCTACGCCAGGGTCGGCTACGTGGATATCACCGCCCTCACAACCAATGTAGCCGAGGACATCAAAATCGCTCAAAGTTGGAAACCGAGCAGTTCCCGGAGCGCGCCCCGCGCGTCGGCCGGACCTGAGCTATAGTAAGATTAATTACCGCGGCCATACACTCAGAAGGTGTATTTCATACTAAATTGCGTGCCGTCCACTCCCACCAGTCGCAGTTCGTGGTAAAACGCCTCGGGATACATCGGGTGCGTTCGAGGAAATCACCCTTCGTCATTTTTTCACCAAGAAAACTCACGAAAAGGCCGCGAAACCCAATGGCACTGATTTTGATCGGCTTCATTTTCGCGTAATTTCATAATTTTAAGTGGTTAACTGGATTGATCGTGTCGATTGCTCCGTGGTTTGCCCTACAGCGACACACCTCGGAGGCTCGCGGCAAAAGCCGGAAAATAATGAGGCGAAAGTAGCGCAGACTGGAAGTCTGCGCTACTTGCCTGTGGCCCAGCCAAGGCCAACTTAATCGGGTATCCAACTCTCATGCTACTAATAGCATCTGGATTGTTACTTGAGCGGCATTGGGGCGATCCACCGCAATCCAGTCAGATTGGTCCATGCGCATTTATGCCCATCGGCTCTTCTGCAGTCCCGGCGGATTGCGCCGTCGATATTCCAAACGCCGGAGGACGTCACACGACAAAACCAAGTTGAGCGATGGCGTCCGTTGATGCTGAAATTTAGGCCAACGCCTCATTTCCGACCGGTTCAAATTCGCGTCATTTACGCAAAGTTGTATGTTTTATGGCGCTTCAGTGAATATCCGAACGACGTTGCGAATGTTAAGGTGTGCTTAGTTTTAAGCACTACATCAGCTCAATCGCTAACCACTATGCATCCTTCCAACGTTCGCCTCAAATTAACCACAGCCGTTGCTTTATCCACTCTCGCCGCCGCTATAAGCAGTGCCGCTGATATTACGGCAACGCTGACGGCGAACCCAACTGCCAATTTCAACCTGACGAGCGATTCGACGATCAGCGGCTCCACCGACCTCGCTCTATCTGGGGATTTCACCAATAGTGGGGCCAGCAACAGACTAACGGTCAATAACACAGGACTAACCACCTTTGCCGGGCCTGTGTGGATTAGTGAAAGCACCGCTAATCGCAGTCTCACGTTCAGCGGCACTGGGAACATCCTCATCAGTGGTGCGATCGGCAAAAACGCAGCCGGCGGGAGCGCGTCGACAAATGGAAATTTTTCTTATAGCGGCAGTGGAATCCTTACTTTGGCAGGTGCCAATACCTTCGGCGGAAGTATTGGCGTGAGTGGTGGCGGCACGGTCAGTGTGAGTAATCTCAGTACGGCCACACCCACATCTATCTCCTTTTTTCGCATCGGCGGAGGTACTTCGACTAGCACCGGCCGATTGCTCTACACAGGCAGCGGAGAAACTTACAACAAGCAGATCGGAGTCGGAACAGCTGTCGGAGACTCGGTCGGTATCATTGACCAAACTGGAACTGGGCAGCTCACTCTGAGTGGCGGTGTCACGGCATCCCATAGTGGCAATAAAACACTTATCCTTCAGGGCTCAACCAACGGCGCGGTCGCGGCGATCACCAAAGGCTTAAGCACCAGCTTTGCCCTCATCAAACAGGGCGCGGGCACCTGGTCGCTCTCTGGAGTCAACGACTTCACCGGCACGACCACGGTTGAGCAGGGGACATTGACGCTGACGGGTTCACTTGCCAGCACTCGCATCGCGGTGGGCAACGGGGCGACCTTTGACTTCCAAAAATCAGGAACCAACGTTTTGACCAGAAACTTTACCCTGACCGAGGGTGCCTCGCTGATCGGCAGTGCTACCAACAGTTTTGCCTCCAGCGGAACCACCACGCTGGCGGCCGACCTCAGCGACGGGTTCACCGCGATCACCTTAGGGGCCACCTTCACTGCCTCAGGCATCCTCAACTTCGACTTAACTAATATATCTGAGGGAGTTTACGGATTGTTTTCCGGTACGACCCCGACAGGAGCGTTCACCAGCGTGGTCGGTACCGGTTTCATCACCGCAGATAACTTCACGGGCACGGTGAACGGATTTAACTATTCTTTTAATAATAGCTCAAACACACTCTCGATTTCGGCAGTTCCTGAGCCGGCGACCTACGGTGCCTTGGCCGGATTGGGTATTTTGGGCTTTGCGGTTTACCGCCGCCGCCGGGCAAGCTAAGTACGCGAATAGAATACTCTGGGTATAGGTAGCACATGAGCGGTTGGCAGTATTTTACCCACCGCTTTCCAATCGATACGTCGAGTACGCTTGATGATGCAAGTGATTGATTCCGTTTCGCACTCAAAGCAATACAAACAAACCGGTTTTAACCGCTAATGAATGCTAATGGCCGCCAATAAAAACCAGGGCGAATTGCTTCTGAATTAGCGTATCTTAGCGTTCATTAGCTGTTAAGAATCCTTAGATGAATACTTGGCCGGCTGATCGCTCCAGACTTGGTTGGCGTAGTGGTAGTTGGGTTTTTATTCGTATGAATGCAAAGCGGCATCAGGCCGCTGACCACGGGCCGCCGCCAACAGTTTGAGCATAATACTCCATCCAAATAATAGGATACGGCGAATGCAAAATGGCGTTGGTTTATCGCGGCGCGGGAACGGCAGACGGAGTCGGCGGCATAGGGAGGTCGCCGACGGTTAGAATGCTGATATTATTAAACTCGGCGGTCATCGGGTAGGCTAGTAACAGCAAACGAGGGGCACTCAACTTAGGCAGGCCGGTTTTAACCGCCACCGGACGCCCATCCTCACTGCGTGTGGCGAAGATCTTAATCGGCATGAAGGTGGTGGCGCTACTCACGTCCAAGTCGGCCGATTGATGGGGATTAATAGAAGCCTGAGTGCCCGCCAAGACCACCGCCAGTTTAACCGGACATAAATTATAAAAGCGCACATGCTTATCTGCAATATCTCCACCCCAAAACTCAATGGGAGTAAACTGGTAAGGATAGGGAGAAAGGGCCCGATTATACCTGACCAGAAACAGAGCCCCTTTCCAGGCAGGAGGAAAACTCAGGCTGGCCAGGGTCTTGCGCTCCTCCCGTTCACCTTTCTTAACCGTTTTAAAAAGAGTCAGCGGCAGCCCCCGCCGGAATTCGATTACCGGAGACTGCCCGCCAGGGCCGAGCAGAAGCTCATTTATACCAGTACCACTGTCCAGTAAAGCCTGCAGATCAGGTTCGGGTTGGCCGTCAGGCAGATCACCGGAGCTGACATATACAAAGCGAACCGGCAGAATCGACTGTGCACCGGAAGCCTCGGATGGTTGTCCGTGCATCAGCGTGCCGATGAACGGGATGGCCGCTATTATACAAATGGACTTAATTAGTTTATTCATAAAAAGGAATATTAGATTCAGGCGTAAACTGTGTTTATGCGTATTTTTGACTAAAGTCGCGTGGCCGGTTGACCGGCATTTGTTTCCAGCCAGCCCGCCCACCCACCAGCGGGCTGCAGGCTCAATTTGATCGTCTCACCGGCGTGAACGAGGCGATTTTTTTTCACCGCCGAACGCTCGAGACCTGCTCCAGGAGCATCTTCAAAATAAGTAAGTATATAATCGGTCGCCGGCTTAAGGAAATCCAGTTTAACCGCCGTCTCTAAAGGCTGGTCCGCTGTCAAAGCGCCAAGAAACCAGCGCGTACCCTGGCGGCGAGCCACCCCGAGGTTTTGCCCAATCTCACCAAAAAGCATACGCGACTCATCCCATGTGTCGGGCAGCTCACGCAAGAACTCGAGTTCGACCCCGCCGCGCGAACCGGCGTCATCCCAAGCAGAAAAACCTCCCCGGATCACCGGCGCCGGATTGTACAACACCAGCATGTAGGCCATGTGATACATATTGCTGCGACCGGAAGTATAAATATGCGGAGTATAATCATAGGGGCCGGCTAGGCCACGCGTGAAAGGTAGGGCCAAATCATGGCTGACCGGTGGCTTATTCTCAGCCCCGGCCCCGGCCTCACAGGAGAGCAAATTCGGGTAAGTACGCCAGGATCCATCCGGAAGGTATTCATCATGTATATTAAGAGTAAGTCGGTGCTGGGCAGCAGTGCGTAGCAACCGTAGCAGCCAGGCGGAATTTTCCTGGGTACCATAATGCACAAAACCCGGCTTCAGCCCCTCCACCCCCCAGCGCGCCTGAGTGGCCATGACCAGATCCATGTCCTGCTTAGGCAAAGACCAACGGCTGTTAGCATACAGTGATAGACCCACGCCTTTGGCTTTGCCGTAGGCAATTAACGCAGGCATATCCAAATCGACCAAAATATCCACGCCCTGGGTTTTGGGATTGGGACGAAAAGGCACGTAGCCGGAAGCAACCCTTGTCAGGTCGCCGGTGGTGTTGGCCTCCCAGCCACTGTCCCGATACGCCGCCGGAACTTGCTCGCGATAGGCCGCCCGTTCCTCGTTCGTCCAGGGAGCCTCGGTTGCGTTCCAGCCCCAATCCAATTGGATGTATTTAAAGTTTTGCGCGGCGGCCCAATCGATCATTTTTTTCAATTGCCCCGTTTCCATCCGGCGTATGCCCGTATGTTTTTTAAAATTCCCAATAGCACTGAGCATTTTGCCAGTTTTAACCCACGAAAAATTACCGGTTGCCGGTGGATTCAACGTGGCGATCAAGTTTTGATTGCGAACAAGATCGATCGCTTCACGACCAATTAAAAGCACACGCCATGGGGAGCAGATACCGGCATCGCCGCGATACTCACCCAGCAACCGACCGCTGACGCCTCCGTTGCTTTGGACTCCTTGCAAGCGGGGATAATCCCGGACGTCAGCTTCAAGGATCGCTGCATAGCCGGCAGGTGTGCGCACAGTGAGGGGCAGTTGCATCCATCCTTTATACTCGGCGAGTTTCACCGGGGCCTGAGGATAGATTCCCTCCGTTTTTTTGATCGGCCAGGCGACCGTATCCGGCACAAAGTTAAAAGCAATTTGCTCTTTGGTCAGTTCGACCGGTCCACCCGCTGTGCCGTCCACCCGGTAGCGCAAAGCGACACCCTCATCATAAGCGCGCAACTCGACTTGTACACGCCGTTCGGGAGTGCCGTTTTCGCGCAATTCAATCACCAGCGCATTATAACGATCGGGCAGCACCGCCTGCTCCCCGTATAGAGGCCGCCACATGTCGCGCACTTGCGTGCGTGAGGCGTTCACCTGCGCGAACTTGGTGGTGCGCTTCGGCTTCAGCTCCAAACTCATGGGCGAAGACACCAGCAATGGTTGCTGATGATAACTGACCGCATAAACCGGCTCCCCGCCCTCAAGCGTAAACGTCACCACCACGGAGCGATCGGGAGACTCCAGCACCTCGGTTGGCACCAAGGCAAAACCCCCTTGGGGAATCATGAGTGCGGAGAAGGCCGCAGCCAGTCGGATGAGGTTAGTTTTCATCAATTTGTACAAAAAACGAATTCATTATAAAACCCAAGGTCAGCCCAAGACCATAATAGATATTATGCGACACGCAGACTGGATCACTTCGAGGCAGGAGGAGGCGGAGGCATCGGCACGTTACCGATAATCAAGGTGCTGATATTATTAAACTCACTGGTCATGGGATAAGCTATAATCAGGGTGCGCGAGTCCCTTGGTTTGGGCAGACCGGTTTTAACCACCATCTTCCAACCCTCCTCACGCAGACAGGCAATCTTGATGGGCAGGAAGTCGACCGCCGCACTTACGTCGATATCCGCATGTTTTTTGGCTTCGACAATCGATTGCCCTCCGGCCAATTGGACGGCTAAATTGGCAGGGCAAAAATTGTGAAAGCGAACGTGTTTCTCGGGGATGGTTTCCCCCCAGAATTCGACCGGCGTAAATTGAAAGGGAAAGGGGGCCAACTCGGGGGCATAGGTCACCAGAAACAAAACCCCTCGCCAGTGGTTGGGGATATCGACGCTGCCAACTTTGCGCTGCTCCATCTTATCTTTGACTTTGACCTTGCGGAAAAGCGTGATGGTTTCCGGACCATAGTATTCGATAATCGGAGAGCGCCCGCTGCTGCCGAGTGACAGATCATGGATCACCTTGCCGCTGGCCAGTGAAACCCGCAGGTCAGGCTCCGGCTTGTCGTTTATAAGCAGACCGGTACCGACATATATAAATTGCACCATCACCGGCGGCTTTTTATCGGCAGGCGGGAGCTCTTGCGCGTTCCCTGTAGCTATACATCCGCACGCAATGAATAGACTTTGAATGATTAAATATCGAAGGGACTTAGCCATTTGAAGGAGATGATTTTAAACCTACGGCCGAAGGTTTGGTTAATAGAATTCACGGCAGTGGGCCTTTGCCAGGCCTCTTGTCCGGCTGAGGTATTATCCACATAGTCCGGAAGGCGCTGCACCACTGCTTCACACCAGGCACGACTTTGGACCTGCGGATTGGCCTTAGTACTATTCACTGCATCCAACACATCGCCGTAAGTGCGGATCACGAAGGTGTCAGAGCGTGCACTGAGAACCGGACCAAGGGTTTGCAAGACGTCAGCCTGTGTCACCCAACCAGGCACGCCCTGCGAGAGGCGGTTGACGCTGATCGGGGTCGCCAATGACCTCCCCGGCAGGGGCAGACTCGTCGTCGAGAAAACTTCAAAGTCCGTGCTATTGGAACTGAACGCACCATTGGGGCGTTTGGCCGGGAGCGCCTGTTGGGTGGCATCCAAGGCATTGGCCAACGCCCCCATCGTGCGCTCATCAAAGGTGGTGGCAGGATTGTCCACCAGAGCCCGATTGACGAAGTCGGCCAAGCAGACAAAGGGGCCACGGTTTTTCACCTCAGTGACGATGGCCGTCGCCAGTGAGTCGAGCTGATCGCTCGTAAGAAAACGATAACCTTTGAAGCTGTTTGGGGCCGAATCGGCGCTGGACGCGGCGGTCATAACGCTGGTTTCGTCGGGGGGATAGAGTGTGCGTGAAAACGGGGCTTCATCGGAACGTGCAGTTGCTCCGACCGGCACGTTAAGTGTACTGCCCAGGATTGCCCGCCAGGCCTCAACCGAAGTTGAATTGATATTAAAGGCCCCGGTGGTTAATAACCCCGCCCCAGCATGCGCAGTGGTCCGCAGATCCGCCGGGTCCAGGTTGGTGGACGTCTGGATCAAACGGGAATTGGGCAGTATAGACGGAATGGCCCCGGTGGCCGGAACCCCGGAAAAGAAATAACCATCCCACAAGGCCCGATTAAACAGGTAAGAATGATCATAAAAGCCAAAGCCTAGACGAGGCGCAGGACACTGATAAGCAACTGCTCCGTAGCCGACTTGGAGATCCGCCCGTGAATTGCCAATCGGATTGGCGGGGCTGAATCGACTATTTTGCTCCTTCCTCACCTCGCGGTAGGCGTTGACGTGCTGCAACGCACCAAGCGATAAAATACGGGTTTCGGGTCGAGGCACATCATAAAAAATAGCACCTTGGCTATTGACCGTAAAATCATAGCCAAAATAGGCCTTGCCGCCTTCCGCTGGAGTGTCGGCCACGATGCTGTAGGATGAACTTGGCACGGCATTGACGGTGTCGGCAGCTGGTTCTACTCCAATGGTTCCATACGGGTTTTTATAGCTGTAAACGAACGGGGTTTCGCCTGATGAAATTACGGCACGGGGATTATAGCCTTCCGCCCAACGAATTTTTCCAGGGGTTCTATAATTATAGGAATTAAGGGTGGTTCTCAGCACAATCTTGATCGGGAAATGACTGGCCACCTCCGTGCTGACGGGCGCCGAACCCAAGTTCTTATAAGCGTTCTCTTTTGGTGTCGTCTTCCCGGCCTTAAACGTGGGATCCTGTACCGATCTGATATTTTGCACCAAGTTACCCAATGCTTTATTAGTTGGACTCGTGGAAGTAAACTCACGCAGAGTCAGCCCCAGACCAGCGATATAATCATCCACATCAGGGGCTTTTTCATTATGAGCGGGCATTGAATTCGATCTGCTGGAATAAAAAACAAAAAAGTACTTTTCCTGATCGCCTGGGTCGGCGGCCACTGGGAGTGCGGGCAGGGAAAACGAAGGCGACTTTACGACAATGCCATAGCCATTGGATGCTCCCACGCCCCAGCCACGGGTCAGAGTCGGGGTGGCCGGATCGATCACGGTGGTCGGGAAATCAGCATCAAGCGCATAGACATAAGCGGAACCCGGGGACATGACCCCAGTATTAAGATAAAAATCACACGCCCGGTTTCTCGACGACACCACATTCGGAGTGTATGGCCCCCAGTTGCCGGAAGTGCCGGTAATAGGATATGTTATAGCATATTTTGGAACAGCTGAATTTGCTGTATTATTATAAAAATAAGGACTGGCGATATTCGCCGCACTGCTGATCGCATTGGCCGCAAACGAGGGAAGAAGCCCCTTCATGACGCGGGCGTAAAAAATACTGGGCCTGACAACCGAATCATCGGAAAAATCAATCTGGCCGTAATATTGAGCATTGTTGAGGGTTATATTATAGGGATTCCATAGTACGACTGCAGGGATATGGCGCAGCTCCAAGTGAAAATTCCCCGAGCCCTCTGGCACGAGCTTCGCCTCGGTGTACATCTGAAAGAGGGCGACCACTGGACTCACCCCGTGCTGGGTCGTATCACCAGGGATATCGACCCGATGGGCCCGCTGTGCAATGGTTGCACTGGCGCCTGTGCCCGTAACGGAATCAGCTAATTGATAATACGAACGCAGTAATTGCCAGGTCGGCCCCTTGCCGTCGAAGCCTTGAGTGGGATCGGGGTTCCAGGTGGGATTAACCGGATGCTTAGTCAGTTGCCAGATCGGCCCGGTGGGGGCGTCGACGGCAGTGGTGCCGGTTTTGAACGCTGCGGTCAGGTCCTGGCGTAAACCGCCACGCAATGTGTCGGTGAGTACGCCGTGGCTATAAGTAGTCAGATCGTGAAAGCGCAGTTTCCGGGTGGTACCCAGCACCGCCTTTTTGGCGGTATCGGCTCCAATCAACGCGAGCTGATTAGAATCCAAAATTTTGCTCACTGCCAAGCTGTTGGCCGGGAAATAGGTTTTAAGCAGGGTACCATTGGTGAAATTGCTGTCGTCATCGATCAGTTCGGTGGCGACGCGTTGAGCCACCTGGACCCGGGCACGCAACTGGGCCTCGGTGGGCGAGATGGTGGCGCAGGCCGGATTGTAGGGATCCTGCAGGTTGATGCGGGCCTTGACCCCTTCATCGCCAACCCAGTAGGCGTAACGACCAATCGGGATCTGCGTAGCCCCCCCCAGGCCAGGGATCAGATTACCGCCCGCCTTGATGTCCACCAGCGGAGCCACCACATAGCCAGACTCAGCCCCCGAAGTTTTCCCGCAACTATTCGGACCGGCGAGGAGCACACCCGGAACACTACCAATGGTATAGCTGGTCAACGCATCCTGGGTGATGGCGGGCGACGGGCTGATGGTTACGTCGGGAGCGAACGCCAAGCCGGTGGCCGCCGTGGTGATTTGGCCAAAGTTATCCGCCGCGGTTGACGCGGTGAAGGTCACTTTTTCATTGCCGCTCACCAGCCAATTCAGCAGTTGCGGGGTGCTGGTAGTGGAGGCTGGATCGGTATAGGAGGGCTCAACCGAGGAAGACTGGTTATTACCCCACACACCGGTCCACAGTTTAGCGCCATTGGTCGCGGTCGTGGCCACTCCAGTCAGATTGGTGGCAAAGGCCTGCGCGGTCGTGGTGACACGCTGATCAGGACCGGCGGTTTGTTGCAACTGGCCAAGGGCGATATTCAGCGCCAGCAGCGCATTGCTGCGGGCCTTGTCGAGTTGCTGGTAGTTGGTGGCGATTTGGACTTCGACGCGGGTCAAGGCAGCTATACTGACCATCAGCAAAACCAGAAATGAAATCAGCACGATGGTGATGAGTAGCGTAAAGCCGTTGCGGCGCGAAGTGCCGGCCTGACGCAATAAACGGGACCGAGATGAATTTTGCACAGAAGTTGGTGGGATAGGTGGAAACGTGAAACCAGAAGGCAATCGATGAACTACCTCCGGCCCAGTTGCCGGCTACGGCTACTAAGTCCAAGCGCGAATACGTGAAATGGGTTACGCATGCTGAGGGGTATTTCGTCGCAGTAGGGGTAAAAATGAAGTCGCCGATCAAAAATAAACCCGAGGGCTTATGCATTTGACCTGACCAAAAGCCGCTAAACGGGGCCAATTTCCAAGTGCTGGAGGTAGGTCATTTAAGATCTACAGAATACCGGAAGCACCTGGCGTGAAATAGCTGGGAATGCGCTTTAAATGTGCACTTTTGGGCAAGCACCCTAGTGAAATAGCAGCCCTCCCTCCCCCGCCAACCTACGTAACAATCAGCCCCAATTAAACTTAGTATCCCGCCAAGGTTTATTCCCCGCGCCGGAAATCATCGGGAGGTTGAAAGGTCGAGTCGCAGCGAGGTCAAATAACTGAAGTCCGGCAGCGCCTCGCTACCGCCCACCGCCACGGTGATTCGGTTTTCACCGCGGTGAAGCAACTCGACGGGCAAGGCGATCCGCAGGGGGAATACCACCTCGCGCCACCCCGCCAGAAACGCCGGGGTCTGGGTCGCGGGCAACGCACGGCCATTCACGCTCAGATGCAAAGCCCGGGGCTTAGCCGGCCCGGTTGCAAACGCGAGATTGAGTACCAACTCGGCCGTGCCGCCGACCGGCTCGACCGGTAGCACCAGGGTGGATTCGACTGCCCCCGCCGCCTGGAGGGGAAGTACCGTCTCCCGCGCATAGAAACGCTCCACCGTGCGCTGGTGATGGGAGGCGGTTGCCGCCAGCGGAATTCGCAACAGCGCGGTCTCTTCGCCGGCCAATTCGATCCGAGCGGGATCAACGAGTTCCTTGGCCACTGAATCGATCCGCCACCCCCCCGTGAACTGAGCGCGAAAATCCGTCGGGAGGGGGGCATCCCAACGCATGCGGGCGATCAGCGACGGCCCGATCGGGAGAGTCGGCAAGCGCAACCCAAACCCGAGCGGACGGGACGAGGCATTATGTAGGAGCACGCGCAACTCGTTACCCTCACGGGCGGCGATGGCCATGACACCCACCGCTTGAGCGGCGTCCACGCCGGTCCACGCCAGCGGTACGCGGGTGCCGGAAAAGTCACGGAAAAAACCATAAAACTCCCGCAGCGGGGTGGGCTTTAAGACCATGTCGGCGGGAGCGTTCGGCCGCGTGTAGAGCGCTTGGCCGCGTTGCGGAGCGTAACCGGCATCGCTCTCGGGCAGAATAAAGGGCACGGTGAGCGCGACTTCCGGGCGGTCCATAAACCGCATCCACAGCCGGGTAACCGTTGTACCATAAAGGTAATAGAGATAATCATTGGGCCAAGGGCCCTTTTGCGGGGTGATCCCCTGACGGCCGAATTCGCTGACAATCATCGGCAGGCCGGGCTGGTTCCAGCGCTGCTGATGGTAGGCGTAGATTAAGTCGAGCAGGCCATCCTGCTTGCCAAATTCCCAGAGGTTGTTGTGCCCGTTAAACAAGCTGTCGTAGGCGTTGGCCATGGGCTGCCGGCGAGCGGCCTTGTACCCCGGAGATTCGGTCCCATAGGCCCACAATTCTTTGGAATAAAAATGAAGGTCGTAGGCCCCGACCACATCGCCGGCCATGTCGATGAAGGCGCGCTCCCACCCGCCAGCTAACCAGCGCTTCCAGTCTACCCCAGGGTAAGGCCAGGCGCTGCACGGACCGGAAACCTTCACCTCTGGCTGGTCTGCGGCCAGTCGGGTGGCCAGCACGCGGCTAAACGCGGCGTAATCCTGCGGAGGATTGGCTGTGCCCCGCCAGGACGCATCCGGCTCGTTCAGCGGTGAAAAATAACGCGGTTTTGAGCCCCCGGCTGAATCAATCGCGCCCAACCAACGTGCGATCAATTCGGCGGCCTGCCCGTGCGCTTCAGGGGGCACTGACTGCACATGCTCCACTTTCATGGTCGCATCCACCGGCACCGCGTTCCCTTCCGTGGATGCTAATTTTTTCGGATACGAACCACCGGCCATGGCGTGCACCAGACCAGGGTAAAGTTGGGCGGTGCGCTGGTAAAAGGTCGCATAATTAGCGATCTGCGTGTCGATGCGATCACTCCAACACAGCCGGTCCGAGCCGCCGCCATTGTCGCCGAAATACGGCCCGGTCCCCCGTCCGGGCGGCGCCCCGAGCGCCCGTAACTCGGCGTTGCGCTCATCGCTGAACATGCCGGGGACGTGGTAAGTGCGAAAATAGCGTGCACGGTCGACCACCGTGATTTCGTGGGGGCCTGCCCTTAGCGTCAGGGTGGTATCGGGCTCCAGGGTGAGCATCACCGCCTCAGTCGCCCCAAGGGTGCACGAGCCGGCCGCGAATAAAAGCAAAGCAAGGAAGGCGGGGTTCATAACATTTTGAAGAGTGCGGTGGGGGGATTATAATGTTTCGGGCCTAAACACGAGGAAAGCATCGCCATCGCCGTAGGGTTTCACGGCAAAGGAAAGGCAAGGTTGCGGGGCATTAAGGCAATAGCTGGGACGCTCCAATCGCTCCACCCCCTCGATCACCCCGTCGGGCCGACGTAAGTACGGGGTAGTGATGACCCGGTAGCGTTCCAAATCCCAGTTCAACCCGTCATCCGATTCAAACAGCAGGTTGCAACACGGTCCGGTGCCGCGCACGCCTTGCATGTCTTTCATCAGGCAACGGTAGCGATTGCCCTCGCGCCACAAATAGGGGTCCTCGAACGCGAACTTCACGCCAGGCAGATCAAAGCGTGTGCCCGGCAATTTGAAAAAGGGGCCGGCCGGATCGTCGGCGATCGCCATACCGTGCAGCACGCGGCTGCCGAATGGATGCGGCGGGCCCACGGTCACGCCTTTGTAAACCATCAGAAACCGCCCGTTCGCCATCTCGCAGACCGACGGGTTGGCCACACAAAGACTATCCCAACTGTCGGCGGAGACATCAATGATCGGCCGATCGAAACGACGCCACGGTCCTGTGAGTGAGTCGGCTACCGCCACCCCGATACGCTGGTGATTACGATGATCCCACCATTCGCCATTTCCGTAATTGCCCGTGTAGTACATATAGTACCGGCCGAGGAAGGCCTTGACCGTGACGTTGTGAAAATTATGCGCGTCCCAAGTCGACTCGGTGGTGCGTGTGAACACCGTTTCCACATAGTTAAACGGGCCCCACGGGTTCGGTCCCTCGGCCCGGCAGATCTCGGAATAATCGATCCAAGCGTCATGGCCGCGCGGCCCCGGCCAACGGGAAAAAAACAACGTGAAGCCGCCGGTGGGCAACGGCAGGACGCACCCGCACCAGACGTTCCACCCCGGCATAGCAAACAGGTGCGTGGTGTCGGTGGCTTTGGCGTGCAAAGGGGACGGTTCGGTAAGCATGGCAGTGGGCATAGGGTGATTGGAATAGATTAATAACGATCAGATTGCAGATCGAAGGCTCACCGCGTGACGACGTCGGGACCGTAACAGCGCACCGCAAACAGAGAGGCCGGTGCCTGAGCCGCGATTTTGTGGAGAACAATACTCAGCCGCGTGGTGGTTACGCCGGCAGGTAGTTCCAGCGTACGCTGACTTTGGTGGTTATCCGAAACCGTGGCCACAACCAGCCCCGCATCATCGACGACACTGCAAGCGGTCACACAAAACGGCATGACCCGCTCCGGATGCCCCATGATGACCGACTCCATCGGGTGGTCGAAATCCGTGTCGAAACACAACTCAACGCGGCTGACGTTCACGGGCTCGTCCCACCTCAAACTTAGCGTCGGTTGTGTATCGGCCACGTCGGCTACCCAAGCGTTGGGTGCGCGCACGGGTCGGCCGAAGCCGTTGGTGAGATTCTCCGGACCAAACACATTTAACGGCGGCGAAACCTCGATTGCGAAATTTTGCCCTCCGGGGCGACGTTGGGGGATCCAGAACTCGAAGCTGTCGATCCCGCTACCGGCCGGCGGCTCCTGACTGGGAGACTTGGCGACCGCCTTGTTGAACCGCTGGGTGACCGCCAGAACACCGGTCACCCGCTGGTCACTCAGGTGAACGGCGACATCGGGGTTGGCCATCAGGCAAACGAAGACGTAACGCGGCCCGTCGATGCGTACATTGAACTTTACACTCAACGGCTGGTCGACCCCCGCCACGAGGAAAACGTTGCTGCCAGCCAAAACGGAATCGGGGGTGTGATTGGAGGGATTCTTGCCGGTGCGCAGCTCGACCCGCAGCACGGTATCGCGAGCTACATTGACCCGGAATCTCACCTCCGGCATGGCCCCAGTCTTGATCGGCAAAAGCATGGCCCAAGCATCCTCCAGCGGGCGGGTTTGACCGTTAGGCGCAAGGTGGTCCAGGACCAGCCGCGAAGACGCCGTGATTTGCGCGCGCACAGCCAGATCGGACGGATCACGCAAGGGCACTTCGGGAATGTATTGGCCCGTGCGCAACAGGTCGCGTTGCAAGGTGGCCATGGACTCGGGGTCAAGCAGCGCACGCGGACGAACCCCGAGCCGTTTGCACAAGGCGGCGGCGTGCCCCACGGCCTGACCATTGTGCGCGCAAGTCGCCATCACCCGTGTCGAACCAAAAGCCATATGGCTGGCGCTGATCAGGCGGCCACCGAGAAACAGGTTCGTGATGTTGCGGCTATAAAGTGCGCGAAAAGGAATCTGGTAAACCCCCTTGCTGTGCCACTGGGTGCAGCCGGGCTTTTCGCTGTAAAGGCCCTCGACCGGATGGTGGTCGATGGCCCAACCACCGAAGGAAACCGCATCGGCATGCAGGCGCTGCTCAATAAGGTCCTGCTGGATAACCATCGCGTCGCCTTCAAAGCGCCGGCTCTCACGCTTGCCGGGAATCTGCGATACCCATTCCAAGGTGAGCGTGGCCGCGTCGGAAAACTCGCCGGAGTTTTTAATGTAATTCCAAATACCGTAGGCCACCCGCGAGAGTTCGCGTTTGATCGCTTGGGTTTCGTGAATCGTGTCGAGGTGTCCGCCGAACTCGACCCACCAGAAATTACAGGCCTGGCTCTTGGCGTCGAAGCCCCGGTAACGGTGAATACGCCGGACCGTCTCAATCGGCAGGGCAAAACTGGGCGGAACAAAGCTCACCGGCCGCCCCAGATCCTTGCTCATAAAATACATGGAGTGGCCGAGCAGGTCACTGGTGGCCTCGGCGGGCGCGGCCTTTTCGCCAAATTCAGAACTCGCTTCCTGACCGATGCGGAAGGCGGCGCCAGCCAGAAACCCAACAATACCGTCGCCCGAGCAATCGCTAAACAAAGGCGCGGTGATCTCGTACAGCGTGGAATCTTGAGGGCAAAAACCGCGCACCGACGCGATCGTGTCCGCATCGCTTTTACGGACCTCAAAGGCGGCCGTGTCGAGCAACAGGCGAATCGAGGGCTCCTCCAGCATTTTTTCCAGCAACAAGGCGTCGAACAGGATCGGATTGCCCTCGGGATTGCGGAAGGTGTTTTCGACCATCAGTTCATCGACGATCCCGCCCTCGCGGGCCCAGCGGTTGTTGTTACCCATGTGGGAAGTGGCCCCGAGGGTCCACAAGCGGACCTCGCTGGAAGCGTTGCCGCCAAGCACGGGGCGATCCTGCATCAAGACCACTTGGAGGCCGGCGCGGGCGGCGGCGATAGCGGTACAGACGCCGGCCAGACCGCCGCCAATTACGCATAAATCGGTGGTGATCACCACGGTCTTGAGGGTACGGTTTTCAGATATGTCAGTAACGAGGTGCATGGATAAAGAAGAAGTTTGGAGGGGAACGAGGGTTCCGTCGTGTGCCATCCTAGCAGCGGTGGGGGCGGAAGAATATCGGCTGTTGCGCCTTTAACATATGATTTCGCGCAAAATCCTTGGGCGTTAACGCGCCGAGCATGAAGCTAGATTGACAAACCTGAGAGGGGCTTTCGCCATACGCACATGCTTACCCCCGCATCCCCTCCCCCTCCCGTCCAAGCGAGCGAGCCCACGATCGCGATTTTAGTTGAGACCGGTTCATCCTGGGGCCGTCGCCTGATTACAGGCATTCTGGATTATTCCCGACAGAATGGCCCTTGGCACGTTCACATTGAGCCCATCGGGCCGGGCGAACCGGCACGGCTACCGGCTGGCTGGCATGGGGATGGCGTGATCGCACGGATCAATTCCACCGAACTCTACGAACAACTGAAGCAATTGGGCGTCCCTGCGGTCAACACCACCGCGATTAACATTGCGGGCGATACATACCCGCGGATTACCACCAATTTTCAGGACTCCGCGCAACTCGCCGCCTCGCTCTTTTGGTCGCGGGGTTTCACCCGGTTTGTGTACATGGGCGACGCCACCCTGCCGTACGTGCAAGACCAGATCGGTGCGTTTGCACGCAGCTTGGCTACACGCGGCCAAACTTGCCTGCAGCACAACCCCATCGAGTCAGTGGAAAAGCTGGCGGAATGGATGCAGACACTGCCCAAACCGATCGCCGTATATTGTTGGGGGCCGAGCATTGGGCGCAAAGTAATCGACGCCTGTCGCCTGGCCGGAATCCGTGTCCCTCATGACGTTGCCGTTTTGGGGGCCGATTATGATGATTTGCTCAGTGAGGCCTCCTACCCTCCTCAGTCGGGCATCCGCTTGGCAGCAGAACAGATCGGGATGACCGCCGCCGCCCTGCTCGATGGCATGATGAAAGGTCGCAAACCCGAAAAGATGCACTGGGTGATTCCGCCATTGGGGGTGATTGAAAAACTCTCCACCGATACGATGGCGGTGGCGGATCGGCGCATGGGTGCTGTCATGCGCTACATTCTCGACCACTACCAAGAGCCGATTTCGGTGGAAGATATCCTCAAGGCCAACCCCATGAGTCGGCGCTCGTTGGAAGGGAAGTTCCGCCAAACCTTTGGCTGCTCGGTGGCGGAACAAATCCGGCAGATTCGAGTGAACCAAGCCCGCCTGCTACTCGCCACCACCGATGATCCCGTGACCCTGATCGCGGAAAAATGCGGCTTTTCCACCTATAATTACATGGGGCGGGTGTTTCAGGCTGACACGGGCCAGTCACCGCGGGACTACCGGATGACTTGTCGCGCGCGACGCATTTAGCGCGAACAGCCCAGGCGCGCGCCAGGGGTGAGGCCACTTGGTCGGATTAAGCCTTGGTCGCCGATCAACCGAGCCAAGGTTAAATAGCCCGTTAGTGGACCAAAATGTGCCTCACGGCAGGTTAGCCTGTAGACGCATAAATCGGCTCGGTTTGGCTGGATCGCTAAGATTACATCGATCCGTGATCACCACCTGCCGCGTGAGCCCAGTGCCGGTTTCGCTGGCTTGATAGTTGGGCGATGCGGTGAAGGCATTGCCGGCAAGGCTGGTGGCGGCAATTTCCCACGGCCCGGTTGGTGAATCGGCAGATTGAATCGTAAGCGTGATATCGGTGAGTGCAGGTATACGCCTCAGGGTGAGCGTCAAATGTCCGCCAGAATACGCCACCGTAGGGAGTAAGCCTGTAGCCGTCGCGACGGGTGAGGCCGCACCGAGTGCGTAGGCGAGCAGATTATTCACGCCATCGCCATTGGGGTCGGCGCTGGGAGCCTTTTGGGCCGCATTCAGCCCGGAAGGGCTATTAATCCAAAAACTGAAGGAATTGGGTCCACCGGTGGTAACGATCAGTGCGCCGCTGCCGGTAATACGACCTAAACCGTTGGCGCTAGAATAGGTGCCTGCCGGTTTCCAGACACCGTTAAGGCGCAGGGCCGTGATTGTCTGCGCGGTGGTCAAACTGAGTGTACCGGCGTCGAGCATCACCCAGGAGGAAGCGTTGAGCGCACTGGAGCCAATTGCCAAAACTCCACCCGTCACCGTTGTGTTTCCCGTGTAGTTGTTGGCGGCACCACTCAGGTTGAGTGTACCTGTCCCGACTTTGACCAGAGAGAGGTTGCCCGTAACCCGACCGGAGAAGGTGGTCGTTACCGTCTGATTCAGCGTCAACGTCGCCGGCATGACGGAGGAGTTGGTAAGCATGCTGACTTGGGTGGCGTTGGTGCTGGTGCGTTTGATGCCGGCGAGGGTCTGGTTAAACCCGGCGAGATCGAAGCTGGTACTGGTCGCCACCGTGCTCGAGCCGAGATCGACCACGGTGGTAACAGGCAGCGTATTCGTGGCACCGAGCTTAAGGGTGCCGCCGGCGATATTGGTCAGACCCGTGTAGGTGTTGGTGCCGTACAGGGTCAGGCTGCCCGTGCCGTCTTTGGTGAGAGTTCCCGAAGTGGTGGCGATGC
Organism: Opitutaceae bacterium; assembly: GCA_947471115.1. Taxonomy (GTDB): domain Bacteria; phylum Verrucomicrobiota; class Verrucomicrobiia; order Opitutales; family Opitutaceae; genus Rariglobus. The sequence continues at coordinate 24,288 of CANIXX010000003.1, forward strand.
TGCTGGCGATGAGGATGTCGCCCGACCCGCTGAGGGTCAGATTGAAGGTGTCACCGGTGATCGAGCCGGGGTTACTGAGGTAGAGGGTACCCGAATCGGAGTGGATCCGGCTGGCGGCGCTCATGGTGATCAGGCCTCCGTAGGTGTTGTTGCCGGAAATGTTGCGTAATGCGCCGGTGGAGGAAATGCCTCCCCCCGCCAGGGTGATGGGTTCGTTTCCGACAACGATGCCGCCTTGGAGCTGAAGCACCCCGCCGCTGGCCACGGTGGTGCCGGCGGCGATGGTGCCCAGAGCGGAGCCGTTTTGCGCATTCAACACGCCCGTGCTGGTGATCGAAGTGGTGCCGGTGTAATTGTTGACCCCGGAAAGGATCAGGGGGCCCGCGCCGCTTTTGGTCAGGTTGGCCGTCCCGTTGAGGTTGGCCGAGATGATCGCCGTGCCGCTGCCGTTGGAGATCGAGTAGGAGGTGCCCGTGAGACTGCCGTTTTTCAAGGTGTCGTCGCTAGCGGCGGCCGTCAGGGTCAACGCCGCCACAGTCCGGGTGGTGCCGCCAAGATCTAGGGCGCCGCCGCCAAGGACGAGCGCATTGGTCGACGCACCCAGCGTGCCCTTACCAGAAAGCAGCAAGGTACCGCCAGTAATCGCGGTTTTGCCGAGGTAGGTGTTAACCCCGCTCAGCAGCCAGGTGCTGCTGTTTTGCTTGTATAGGGTGGTCGTCGCAGATCCGCCTGAAATGATGCCATCAATTCGGCTGCCGGAATGAGTCCCGCTCAAATAGAGTCCCTGGGTTCCGGCATTGGAGGCCAAAATGACGGAGGTGGTAACAATGAGCGCCGCCGTAGTGGGGTTGAGGGTCGTGCTGCGATTATAGCCCTGATTCAGACTGCCGACGGCCAGCCGGTAGCCGTGAGCGCCGGTGATATCGACGGAGTAGTTCTGACTGCCGTTGCTGTCGATATTGCCGATTTTCAGGGTCTGGTTCGCGCCTGTGGAAGTGTTGTCCACGTTGATCGCGAGTTTGGCCTCAGGGGCGGCCATTTGAATGTTATAACCCGAAGCTGGCCCAAAAGTGCCCGTAACATCGGAGCGCAAATCCAGCACCGCCGCGCCCGCAACGGTATTGGCGGTCTGGATGGCGTTGAGTCCTACATTGGCACCGGCGGCGTTGAAATTCGTGAGTTTCAAGGTGCCGGCCGTGATCGTGTTAACCCCTGAGTAAGTATTCGCCGCAGTGAGGGTGAGCGTGCCCGTGCCGCCTTTGGTTAATGTGCCCGATCCGGTGCCGATCACGCCGTTAATCATCGTATCGCCCGCGCCTCCGACGGTCAGCCCGAAGCCCGCACCGGTAATCCTCCCCGGATTACTCAACGTGAGCATCGAGCCGACGGTGTCGGAATTGATCTGGGTTGCCCCACCGAGGGTAATCAATCCGCCAAACGTGTTGTTACCCGAGAGGTTGCGCAGGACACCACCGGAGGCAATGCCGCTGCCGGTGATCATCAAGGGTTCGCCGCCGATCGCGATGTCGCCCTGGAATTGCAGGGCGGCGCCGTTTTCCACGACCGTGCCCGCCGAGGTTACCCCCAAGGCGGTGGAGTTTTGAACCGAAAGCGCCCCTGTCTGCACCCACGTCGCTCCGGTGTAAGAGTTGGCGCCAGCGAGACCGACCACGCCCTGACCAGTTGAGGAGGTAATGTAAAGAGAGCCTCCGCCGCTGAGCGCGCCGTTGAGCTGAAGCACGCCATCGCTGGCCGTCGTAAGGGTGTAACCGGCGGCGGTTTGGGTGAGTGTGCCGCGCAGCGTGAGATTGCCCTGACCGGCACTAATAGTGGAGTCGCCGGCCAGTGTAATAGGGCCGGAAAACGCCATGGTACTGGTATCGGCGACGCCCAGTGCTCCGAACTGGCCGTCGGCACCGGCACCGGCAATCGTCAGGGCTTCAGGCGCGCTGTAATTAACGGCTTGAGCGAGCAAGAGGCTCGCACCGGCATTGACGATGGTGCCGGAACCGCTGGCCGTGGAGCCCAACGACCCCGACGCGGCAATCACGAGCCCACCTGCATTGATAGTGGTCAGGCCGGTGTAGGTATTGGCGGCGGCGAGCACGGGGAAACTCGTGCCCGTTTTGGTCAACGGCCCCGTGCCAGTGATCGCGCCCGCCAAGCGGAATTCGGCGGTGCCGTTGCCGGAAATCGCCAGGCCTGAGCTGAGTGCAATCGGGGTGTTGAGCGTATAAGCCAGGCCAGGGCCCTTGGCCGTGAGGGCGAGTTCGGGCGCGAGTGACTTGTTGGGAATGAGCTTAAGCGAACTGCCGGCCAGGGTGACCGTGGACTGACCGCTCGCTGGACCTGCACCAGCCAAAGTGAGGGCGTGGCAAGTTAAGCCGGCGATATCCTGCTGGAGCAAGTAAGTGCGTGCTTGCAGCGACGTGCTGGGAAAAAGGTCCAGTTGCGCGGACGCCCCTCCTGTTGGGACGCCATTTTTCCAGTTGGCTGAATTAGACCACATAGCCGTGGCGCCCACCGAGGGCTGACCGGTCCAAATCGACTCCGTGGGGGTGACCGCCACGGCTACTGTCGCCGAGGCCGTTTTTCCCGAGGCGGCATCGGTAACCGTGTAAGTAAAGGACGGGGCCGCGACAATCGCGTTGGCTGGAATAAAGCGGGCGGTGTAACCGTCCGCCAGTAGCGTAACACCGCCCTGCACCGCGCCGGAGACAGCGAAGCTTAATTGAGCGGGGAGAGAATCCCCATCGGTCACCAAGGTGCGCAGGTCGATATCCACCGGGCCGGTCACCGGGCCCATGGCGACACCCGGGGAAGCGACGGGCGCTTCGTTGGCATAGGTCATCCATGCATCAAGTGTTTCAACAGCCGGCAAAGCGGCATCGGAGGGAATGGCTTCTCCATGGCGCAGGGGGTGGAAATATACGCTGATGGTGGTGGTAACGTTCGGCGTCGTCGTGGTTTGAATCGTGAGTTTTTTAAAATCCGAATTGTCCCGGTTTTGGGGGGGGCTGAGGACAAATGCCTTCGCATCGCGCAGAGTAAATTTGTAGGTATTTGTGCCAAGGATGCGGCCCCACAGGCGGTCGGCGCCTTGGGTCAGCAAGACCGACTTCCCGTCAGCAGCGATGTCCACCTGGGTGACCACATTCCATTTATAGGGGGTAACCGTGGTGGTTTTAACGCCCGCCTTGATGATCGACTGCGTTTTCGTATAAACGGTCGTGCCGTCGGGCACGGTGCCATCGCCGGTTCTAACAAAATAGCCCGTGCTGTCAGCCTGGCCGGGGGCGGGCTCGGTCGTGGTCGTTGCGGTACTAAAGGTGGTCAGGCTAGTTTGCACATGCATGAACCAATAAGTCGCCGCCACATCCGTGCGCTTTATCTCGTCTTGTACGATCACGTTGCGCTTGCCGTTAATCATACGCACGCCGCGGCGCACGCTGATGCAGTTATTTTTCGCCGGATCGTTATAGGCGGGCCTGAGATCCACCACACTCGTGGCGCGGTCGCCATCAGGCCGTATACTCCAGAAAATCACTGGCGAAGCGGTATTGGTCTGGCCAGCCCCCCCCCTCGCCCCCGTCGTTGAAGGACTAAAAACTAAAGTATTCCCCCCCTCGGCCCGATCCGAGTATAATGTCGATCGGTCAAAATTAAAATCATTATATACATAACGATCGCCACCGATTTTGTGAATCCAGCGCTTGCCCAGGGCATCGAGCACGATGGAGCCGGCATCCCAGATAGCATGCCCACCAACACTCGAATTGCCCTTTAATCCCACAAAGGTGGAGTCGGCGTCGCGGTTCTGGCGCATGACAGTCACCTCTCCGCACGACAGCTTATCGGGATTGGGAGCCGAACCGCGAAACTGGCTGTTCATCGGGATGGCGGCGAGATCCGCCTTCGTGCCGCTCTCATCCCACCACAAAACGGCAAGCGGATAGCCCGTGTAGTAGGTGTAATCAATAGTATTGCGTTTGTGGACCGCGTAGGCGGGCCGGTTGAAGCGCCGCGCCAGCCAAAACATTTCCCAGGTGCAACCTTCCTCTCCTCCGCTTTGGTTGTCGGCCACATTAAAAGAGAAGCCAGACGGACCGGTATTCTGAATAGGGTATAGGCCCTGTTCTGCAACGCCGCGCTGAGTACTGATGCCGAAATCACTACCCAGGCAGCCCTCCAGCAATGCCATCGCCTTCACGAAATTATCGGTCTGGTAGAGCCAGTAGCCCTCGACATTGCCGCCGTTGTCGATCGTCACCCGATCCTGCCAAGCCTGGAGCGAGTCGATTGACTGGCGCAGCACCCTGCGCGCCTGTGCCGCGTTCACCGGATCGTCATTACCGATTGCGAGTGCACCGCTGATATTTGCTCCATTACACACGGCGTTCCAGTTGCCGTGGGTCGTCAACCACCAGGCGTTAGTATTAAATGACCTCGCGCTGAAAGCGAGCCCCTGGCTGGTTAGGGCGGTGAGCAGGGTGGTGCGTTGGGCCGCAGTCCAATATGGATAGAGCCAGTCATAACCAAATGCCATTCCTAGCGTTAACTCGGCATAGCCCAACCCATTGTCAGTGCTAACCCACGTGCTCCAGTTGGTGGCAGCAAGATTATTCAGGTCGGTCCAAGCCCGCTGGGCATAGGTGTTATCCCCGGTCATATGCCAGGCCATGGCCAGGATGCAGACACGTTCCTGAAGATCGCGCCCCGCATAAATCGCCCCTCTTGGATGATTGATAAAAAGGAGATCGGCGCCCGTTTTGTATTGGTTAGCTTTGGTAATGACTTTCTTTAACTGCAGCCCGAAGGGTGACTGCGGGGACACCGTTTGATACTGGGTTTTCAGCCAGGCAAAGCGCTCCGGGCTAGCCAACAGGCGCGGGTGCCCGCTGCTCAAGCGATCGAACAGGGCGGATTCGGCTGGCTGGCTCTGATCAATGCCGCTCGGCACCAGGTAATCGCCAGGAATGACCGACCACGCGGAACTTCCCGGCGGCTGCCAGGCTACCGCAAAATGGCTGCTGCCAGCGCCTGCCTTATGCAGGACGCGCAGGGCGTACTGTTGGCCGGCGATGAGGTTAACCGTGATGGAGGAAACCTGCCCGGTTTGCCGGGTGTAGTCGTAGGGCGTGGTCGCGCTGGTAACCGTCGCAAGCTGCGTGTACGAGGCAGCGTCGATGGCGACGCCGGCGGTGGTACTAAGTTCAAGACTAACGGCATCGCCGCCGGAAACCGCAAAGCGGTAAGCTCCGCTCACCGCAGGCGCAAGGTATCCGCTCAGGCGGCAGCCGGAGTTCGGCGCCCAACTGGAGAGCACCGATTCACTGCGGGTGATCACCTCGCGGTAACTCGGCCTGTTGGATGTATAAGCCGTGGATGCGGTCAGATTGTTGATTGCCGTGCCGGGGACGTTCAACCACGCCTCCTTCATCAAACCACCGCGCTGCGGAGTAACGGCGGTCGGATATAGGCAGGCCCTCGGGATGACCTCGCGCAGCATCTGCGGGGTGGACCACTCCAGCTTTACCTCGGCCTGGCTAGTGAACTGCCTGTATTCAATCCGGATGGCATACCTGCGACCTGTCTCCAGCGGCAGGGCGCAGCGCAACTCCTTGGCAGAAGTGCTCACCGAGACGGTGCGCGAAGCGACGAGTTGGCCGTCAATCCAGATGCTCGCCGTATCATCCGCAGTAAGGTAAAAAGTATAATAGCCACTCGCGGGGGGCTGAATTTGACCGCTCCAGATCGCCGAATAATTCGTCGCTGTGGCGATTCCGGTACCGGCTGGTACCGACGTGCCCCAGTTGAAATTTATTTGGGCGTCAACCCGCACCCCGACAGTAGGCGCGGTGAAGCTAGTATTATTGTAATACGAACCTGTTAAGCCTGTACCTTGTGCAAACACCGGAAGCCCGGTTAACCAAGCAATATAGAAAATGAAGACAGTCAGGGAGTAACTGCCAAGGCGTAAGCAGGGAGAAGACATACGGGGGGGGGGTAACCGACAGCTAAGGGGTAGTGCTGAGGCTTTCAAATTATCAGGTTGGGGGATCCATTGATAGTTACTTTAAGCCACTAAAATATGGATATTTGCGCAACCCCATTACGCACCGCCTCATGCCCACCATCCGGAACATCTCCTCGAAATGGGCCAAGGACCCATCACTTATAACCGAGGTATTCTTGCGTGAAAAGCCATATCTATTACGCAAAGCAGACTATCCCCCCCACCCTTCATATGGAATTATGCGATAAAGTTATTTTCATCCCCGCCGATACCCCTTATTTAATCAGCCGCATTCCGCTGGTTCACCCCACCCAAAATCTAGCCCGTGTGGTTTAAGTGTGCAGCCTTAACCTCATCGTCATCCTCTCGCTTAAGCTCATCTATTATTTACATTTTTAGACCTCGCGACAGCGGCAAAAAATTCAGATTTAAGAACCCAAAAATAAAATCTCATTCATTTAATAATAAACCAACAACAACACTCACTACCACCAAATCATGATGATTATAAACCGCCGCCTGTTACTTGGACTCGTTGCCACTGCCTTGATGCTAGCTCCGGCGAATTTTCTTGGCGCGCAGACGCCCGCTCCGAAAACCGCAACGTTTCCTATTTTGTCCCCATTCCCTTATTCTGGGAATGCGCCGGCACCGAACGGCACGAAGCGCAAGCTGACTCTTGAAGAGGGGAAATTCAAAATTGATGGCCAACCGGTTTTGCTCATGGCCGGCGAAATTCATTTAATTCGGGTGCCACATGCAACATGGGAAACGCGTATTTTACAGGCCAAAGCGATGGGGTTGAATTCGATGAGCGTTTACTTAATGTGGAACAGCATTGAAGCGGAAGAGGGGCAATTTGATTTTACTGGACAGAATGATGTGCGCCGATTCGCCGAATTGTGTCAAAAACATGGAATGTGGCTTCTTGTTCGTCCCGGACCCTATGTTTGTGCGGAGGTTGACTGGGGGGGGATTCCATACTGGCTTGGCACCAAAGATATCACAAAACTTCGCGGGGTTGATTTAACCAAGGAGGCCTATGATCGACGCTATATTAAAAAAGTTGGCGAGCAAATCGCCGGAATGGAGGCACATGAAGGCGGACCGATTCTGATGGTGCAGATTGAAAATGAACATCGGTCGATTGATGATTACATGATTCAGCTGGAAAGGATTTTCCGTGAATCAGGTTTTGATGGGCAACTTTTCACGTGCGATCCTGGTATGAAATCATTTGACAAAGAGGTTGGCATTCCGGGGGTTTTAAGAGGGGTAAACGGGCTCACCAATGACGACAAATTGCTTGCCCGCGCTCGCGAGCTTTCTGCCAAGGTCACTGGACATCCTGTTTTTTGCGCAGAAAGCTACACGTCATGGTTCGCGCGCTGGGGGAAGAAAATCCCACGCCGCGACTCGAGTTCCGAACTTAATCGCCTTCGTTGGTTATTGAAAAACGATGTGAGTTTTTGTTACTACATGTTCCATGGAGGGTCGAATTTCACTTACAACACCATGCCAACGGTGGTGACAAGTTATGACTATGATGCGCCGATTGACGAGGCAGGCCGGACCACCCCTAAATATTATGCATTACGGGAGGCGATTTCACAACAGTTTGGTTTGACACTGCCTGATCCACCACCCGAGCCGAAGGTCATTACCATACCGCCCTTCACCGTTGAGCGCCAGGCATCCTTGATGGATCTGCTGACCGGGGTGCCTATCACCACGCCCGACGCTCCAAAAACCTTCGAACCCCTTGGTGTCGGTGGCGGATTTGTTCTTTACCGAAAAAAATTCCCCGAGGGTCTGCGCGGGACGCTGAATCTTTCCCATGCCAAGGACATGGCGCTGGTGATGATCAACGGCGAGCGCGTGGCATTCGTTCACCAGTTCCTCGAAAAGACGGATATGCAGGTATCGATTCCTGAAACCAAAGGTCCCGCCGTACTTGATATTCTCGTCCATAATCTGGGTCGTGACCGCGCGGTCATGGAAGAAAAAAAGGGGCTGACATCCGCACCGTTGTTGGATGGCAAACCGCTCAAAGGGTGGGAAATGTATCCGCTCCCGCTTTTGGAAATGCCTACTAGTCAAAAAGGAAAGACCACCGGATCCGCCCCAGCGCTCTATCGGGGTACCTTCAAGCTTGCGGAGACCGGGGAGACTTTCTTGGACATGTCTAAGTTCCGGTTCGGGGTTGCCTGGGTGAATGGACATATTCTCGGGCGCCATTGGGATGCCGGTTCACCTCGGTCCCTATTCCTCCCAAGTTCATGGCAGAAGAAGGGGATCAATGAGATCGTGGTGCTGGATATTCTTCCGTCTGCGGATAACAAAATCCCCATCAGCGGCACCGAGCGTCTCATAGAAATCAAACCCCAAGCATTCAAGCGTGACATCAAAGTAACCGCCGATGCCATCGTTGATGAAACCGTCACGCCGAACACCACCCCGGTGAATCAATAAGGATCGCACAACGATTCAGTTTAATATTGCAGCGAGGCGTCCCCTGCCGGGAGGGGGAGCCTTTCAGTTTCTGGAGAGCGACTAGTTCCCACTGTATAAATATATAAATCGGCCAAGGAAAACACCCACCATTATATGCTTTAATTTTATATGCCTAAAGGTTATCTCGTATTAGGTACCTTATACCGCGCGTGATATAGAGTTAAAATGCGGCCCAAAGCACTACGTCCCGACGCAGCAGTTACACGAGCCGTTGTCCTGAAATCTGAATGAGCCCCACGTTTAGCCCCCAAATTGCAGATAATTTAATGCGTAATTCCAGTACCTGCGCCCCTCGCCACAATCCGGAACTTCTTCTCGAAAGCAGCCGGGGATCGACCAAGTTAACCCGATGCATCCTTGCGTGAAAAACCACATCAATTTCGCAATGAACGCTATTCGCGAGCCACGTAATGTATGATCATGAAAGCATAGTTATTGCCGTCTGCGCCACCCGTATTCACTCAGCAAATCCCTACCCCAAAAATCCATTCCGGTTTGCTTGATTCAGTAACCACGGTTCCCCCAAACCACCCCACTCCCATGTTCCGTTCCGAAAAATTAATAAATAAACAAAAATCCCCTATAAACACAAAAACCAGGACGCGAACCTTGGGGCTCATCGCCGCGCTTGCGCTCGGCCTCGCTCCGTTCGCCAGCGGAAACGCCGCGCAGGCCGACCTCGCGCTCAGTTGGCCCGAAGTGAGTCGCCCTCCACTATTTTCTAGAGGCCAACGCATTGGCTGCATCGGGGATAGCATAACCCGCCCGGGACAGTATATTACTTACCTCTATGATTATTACGTTACCCGCCTACCCGATCAGCCCATTCGCCTTTATAATCTAGGCATAGGCGGTGATACGCTCAAGGAAGTGCTGGCCCGCTACGACGATGACATCCGCGCGATTCCACTTGATAGTGTAATGATCCTGATGGGCATGAACGATGCCGCCCGGGGAGCGTATACAGCCGACTCTGAAAACAACCCATCCCTGCTCGCGCGACGCACGTCTGACCGTGCCGGCTTTGACAACCGACTCACCACCCTGATCGGCCGACTCAAGACGGATAATATCGCTCCGATCCTTTGCACACCGACTTGCTATGATGAAACCACAGTATCTAAATACGAACTTATTCCTAAGGCAAATCGGGCGCTTCAGTCGCTCGCCGAAGTGCTGAAGATCCGCGCACTCGCGGACAATCTCCCCCTGATTGAACTCAACGAGCCACTCTTAGCCGCCAACGCTTCCCTGCAAACCAACAGCCAAACCACTTCGATCATAGGCGGGGACCGAGTCCACCCCCTGAATAGCGGCCAAGCCATCATGGCTTGGGCGATTCTTCGGCAGCAGCAAGCCCCGAAAGAGATTGCCGAAGTAATAATAGACGCCCGAGCACAACGCACCTTGTTGATGCGCGGCTGTGAAGTTTCGGCGCTCTCCATACAACCCAATGAGATTAGCTATAATTACCAGCCCAAATCCCTTCCGCTACCACGCGATCATGGCTGGGCCGTCGCGGCCTCCTGCACCACGCTGACACGCGACTTCAACCAAGAATTGCTGAAGATCAACTCATTGGCCGATGGCGTATGGCTGCTTAAAATCGGAGAGATTGAAGTCGGCCAATTTACCTCTAGCCAACTGGCCGAGGGAATAAACCTAGCCAACCAAAAAAACACCCCGCAACTCCAGGCTGCCGATCATATTCATGAGCTAAATCTCGCCCGCAGTAAAATCGAATCAAAAATCCGAGGAGTTCACTATATAGAAAAAGTGGCCAAAATCCCCAGCGGGGCAAAAGAAGATGTCTGGCAAAAAAAAATCGCAAACTACCTAGAATCTGCGAACTACAAAAATCTTCCGGAAACCAATTACTTCCGAACCGAGGCCAATCAGTATGTACAGAACAAATCAGACCTTGGGAAACTATTCGAAAAACTAGAGACCGCCACCCAAAATATGTACGCAGCTTTTCCCCGAACAGCTTGGCCAGTACGGCTTATAAAAGCCCCCTAGTTTTCAGCGCAACGGATCGCCTTTTTATGACTGTGCAACCCAGCTCCTCCCGTTATACGCCTGAGCTATCCACTTCTAAATTTAAGTATAACACCGTGGTGAAAACTTAAGGGGCCACTAAAAAAGCCAAACAAAGAGGGGCGGTATGGTCATTTAATCGCTCTACTTCTTTATCCATAAAATATCGTTCGATTCCGAAGTCCACGGAGCTCGCGTCGGCTTTAATCCGAGCAACTTCCATGCATTCATTTCAATGAAAACACACAAGCTATTCACCAAAATTCTCCGGCTTACATTGAAGATTAGCTGGATACTCGGATTCGGGTCGAACTTGCTCGGCGCTGCAAGCGCGGCCGCTCCGCAACTGCTGAGTCCGCCCCATCGCATGGAAATGACCGATGTAGCGGCATTCTTCTCCTGGTCAAAAGTCGCAGACTGCGCCAACTTCGAGCTACAAATCGCTCGAGATTATAACTTTAAAAACATATACAAAGAGGTAAAAACCGAGAACAAGGGATACCGCCCCAATAGCTACTTCCCTAAGGACCTGTTGCCGCCGGGGATCTATTTTTGGCGGGTGCGTGCGGTGCTGGACGGCAAACCTGGCACCTGGTCCGAACCCTCTGGATTTCGAGTGAACGACCTGCATCTAAAAAAAAACGAATTGATCCGCACGATCAGTCCGCAAACGCCGCTCTTTTTAATGCGCAACCGCGCATGGGATCCACGCAAGTCGACAAAAAGTCTCCAGCAAATCATTCCGCCTCACCTGCAGCAGGTGATCATCGTTGACGACACGTCGATGGCCTCCGATCAGGTCTTCGATCGAGCCAAGAAATACCAAGAGAGCGGGGTCGACTTTGTAATCTGGAATGATCGAGGCCAAGTCTCGCTGGCAACCATTGAATATATTTTTCAAAACTATAGTCACTGTATCGGCACGGCCGAAGGCGAACATTTTAGCGGCATGTATTGGGAGCGTGGACCGGAAGGTAATCTGGCCGAACTCGACTACATCCATCGCGCATGGACATTATGCGCGAAATACGGTCGATTTTACTTTTTCGCAGATGGTGATAACGGTCATTACCGCTGGCCAGTTTTTGCGCAAAAGGAGAAGGAAAGACTTAAAACCTACCGGCGTAATGTAGTATTGATGTTCAAAACCACCAATGGCGATGTCGCACTTCATTCCTATGGCGCGGTAGCAGGACTGCTGGCGCGCGGTATGACCGAAAACTCTGGTATATGGGTAGACGAATGGATCTGGCCCATCGCCGGATTTGGCAAACTCGGCGAAACCATTCCACCCGATCAGATTTGGTCAAATAGACGCAAAGTCGGCACCAAGCAGTGCCCGTGGATTTATGATATCCAGATGTGGCTTATGGGTATCGTCTCCGGCTCGACTGTCTTTCACCTTGAATCCGCCCATCAATGGACTGGTGACGGCAGGCCGTCGCGGCAATATACGCGGATCTTTCTACCCTTCGTAAAGGCAGTGGTGGAGCGCCAACTCATTCCTTCGCGCCAAGCTTTTTTCGCAAGCCTCAAACTCGCCGTGATCACCGATCCAAAAAGCACAGAGGGTAAGCATGCAAAGCGTTACACCGGCGGCTTTGCCTACCTCAATGAGCTCTATAAAATTAAAGACACTGGCGACCGAGAATTCATTCCCAATGACAGTCGCTATGGAATCGTCTGCCTACTGCCGGCCCAAGCGACCGACCTGAGTGTCAGTCCGCGTATCTTGCCTCAATCCGAATTATCGGACCCTATCAAGGCCAAGGAAATATTTGATCGCAACTATCCGCTGAGGTTCACCGGCGATGCGTTTATGTGGGAATGCGATGGCACTGTCATTATTACTAATTCAAACGAAAACCAGGACATAGCCCAACGTTTCACGATGCCCATTGAGCAGAATATAATTCGTGAAATCAGTGGCGAAATCGGTGTTCACCAATATCTCATTGGAAAACTGTCAAAGGATGGCAAAAGTTTTTGGTTTCAAGCCAATGGGGAGTACCCTGATCGCACGTTTAAGATAACCTTGGCCTGTACGGATAAGCCTAATGTGCTGGTCACACCCTCCACCGCCGCCAAGGAGATACACTGGAATGCCGATAGCCGCAGTTTACAACTCAGTCTCTCTAACGCCGAGGGTGCGGTTGAAGTTAATATTAAAAACTAAGGCCCCACTCCTTGCAGGCACAGGACCTTTCACCACTCAGCCCTTTCAATTCGTTTAGGCTGGTCAACCAAATCCTATGAATTACCACACCCTCGGTGCCACTGGCGTTAAAGTCTCAGCCCTCGCCTATGGCGGCTCCTCGCTCGGATCCGTATTTCACGATATCGACGAATCCGAGGGTATCCGCTCGGTTCATGTCGCCCTTGATCACGGCATAAACCTGATCGACACCGCGCCCTATTACGGTGCAACCAAAGCCGAGACGGTTCTCGGCAAAGCGCTCCAAGGCATTGCCCGCGACCGCTACATCCTCGCCACCAAGGTTGCCCGTTACGGCCCAACCATCGCCGACTTCGATTTCTCCGCGGCCCGTGTCACCCGCAGCGTGGACGAGAGCCTTGCGCGCATCGGCGTGGATTACATCGATTTTATTCAAGTCCACGACATGGAATTCGGCGACATCAACCTGATTGTTAATGAAACCATCCCCGCACTGCGTAAGCTACAAGCTGCGGGCAAAGTCCGCTTTGTGGGTATCTCATGTCTGCCCGTACGCCTGTTCAAAGCCGTGATGGACCGCGTGGCGGTGGACCAGATCCAGAGCTACTGCCACTACTGCCTTAATGACACCGCGCTGGCGGACCAGTTGCCCTACTTTAAGGCGAAGGGCGTTGGCATCTTCAACTCCGCCCCGTTGGCGATGCGACTCTTGAGCAACGAAGGACCGCCCGCTTGGCACCCCGCTCCCGCCGCTCTCGTGGCGAAATGCGCCAAGGCTTCCGCGCTTTGCATATCCCGAGGGTCCGACTTGGCAAAACTCGCGCTCCAATACGCGATGGCGAATCCCGAAATCCATACCCACGTCGTCGGCACCGCCAGTCCGGACCGCGTCCTGCAAAACCTCGCCGACGCCGCCGCGCCGCTCGATGAGGCCTTGCTCGAGGACGTCCTCGCGATCCTTGCACCCGTCCACAACCTCACTTGGCCCTCCGGTCGGCCGGAAAACAACTAAGCCCGCACTTACCGCCCCGTAACGTTACGCCAACCATCGTAGAGCGGCCCTTACCCGCTTAAAAAATCAGCCCGAGGTATTAGATACCTCGGGCCAAATTTTGTATGAGTGCGCCAGCAGTGAGCGACTCGTGTGGGGGGGGGGACTAGTAGGACTGCCCCCCCCCCTTGAGCACCGATCAGTGCCCGCTTTTGGTTTTTAGTCCGACAATACCATCGGCCTTGCTCAAACGGGCCCAGTTACAGCCGTAATAAGCGACCACGGCGAAGCAGACCAACGGCACAATGAAGCTGCGGGCCATGCCAAAGTGATCACCGACGGCCCCCATGACCTTGGGCACAATCGCGCCACCCATAATAGCCATAACAATGAAGGAGGATGCCTGTTTCGCACGCGAACCCAGACCATGTATGCCCAGCGCGAAGATGGTCGGAAACATGATCGACATGAAGAAATAGCTGACGAACACCGCAGCGACGGAAATCCAACCCAGTTTCAAAAAGACAACGAGGCAAGCGACGATGTTAAGTAGACCGTAAAGGCCGAGGACCTTGTGCGCGGCGAACTTTTTAAGAATGGCTGCACCGGAGAATCGACCGGCCATGAAACAAGTGAAGCCAAGAGAGGCGAGGTAGGCAGCCCCCTTGTCGGTGAGCGTGAGCAGTCCGGCCGTGTTCGTTTCAAAGCAACCGGCAGCCATGCCCGTGTTCCAGGACGCAGGGATTGTCGGCAACTCGGTGGTCATGTAATTTATGAAAAAACTAAAAATGCCCGACTGGGCCGCCACATAGAAAAACTGGGCGACTACGGCCATGACAAAGTGGGGATGTGACCAAATGGAATGCGAGACACCGGGATTGGCCTCTTCGAGGTGATAGTTGTCCTCTGATTTGATGTCGGGGACGCGGGCGTGGTAGAAGACCACTGCGAGGATGGTTACCACTAGGCCGACCGCGGCGTAGGGTATCCACAGGGTCTCACTGCCGGTGCTCGCACCCGATGCGTCCTTGCCGTAGAAAAAAATACCGCCAGCGATGGGGCCGAAAATCCAGCCGATACCATTGCAGGATTGGGCCAGATTGATGCGCGTGGCGGCAAATTCAGGTGGCCCGAGCACCGTCGTATAGGGGTTGGCCACGGTTTCCAAAAAGGTGAGGCCGGCGGCGATCACACAGACGCCGAGCAAGAATGCCCAGAAAGTGGCGATATGGGAGGCGGGTATAAACCAAAAGCCGCCCACGGCGACCATGAGCAGCCCCACTATAATCGCGCCCTTATAACCAAATTTGGATGCCAGTAGCCCGGCGGGTAAAGCCATCAGGAAATAGCCAAGGTAGTGAGCAAACTGCACCCAAGCGGACTGCGCCAGAGTTAGCCCCAGTTCCTGTTGAAAATGTTTATCCATAACGTCGATCATACCGTTGCAAAACCCCCAGAGGAGGAACAACGACGTGATGAGCACGTAGGTGATAAGATGGTTTTGACCGTCGTCGGTCCGGAATAGTCCTTTTTTCATATTTTTGGGAAGAAAGTGTTTAGGCGGATTCGATAATCAGGTTGCCGTATTGGGTCGTCTCCCGGTGCGGATGAGGCCAATCGCATGACCGATTGCTGGAGCTGGGTTGCCATATCAATTCCCGCGCTTGGCGACAGGAGGCGTATCCGCTTTGGCGACGCCCAGGACGTCACACATGGCGAGCACGAGCGTAGTAAACAGAACGTGGGCAACGGCAATCTCTAGCCTGGCTGGTTGCGGTGGGCGGAAGCGATCCCCATTTATAGAGAGGGCTTCGCCGGTGGGGTTGAGATGAGCGTGATCTCGGCCATAGGCAGGCCGAAGACCTCCGCACGTAGCTTGATGGGGCCGGGCGTAAGTCCTGCGCGCACATAGGCAAAGGCAACCCCGGCCTGCGCTCGGAACGGGTTGGCTCCGATTGAAGTATCACCAACAATTGAGCCGGGGCCGACGATGGAGAAGCGCACTTCGTCGTCAGCGGTGGGCGAAGGTTGGCCGTTGGCGTCCTGCAACTCGGCGTAGATCATGACCAAGTCCGAGCCGTTGGCTTGAAGGGCCGGGCCGGCGTTGTCGGCTTTAAACACGATTCGCCTTGGGATTCCCGGGGCGCGGACGACATGCGTGGCCACGACCTGGCCGCCGATCAGTCCCTCGGCATTGAGTTCACCGGGCACCCACCGCGTGGACTTGCCGTCAGCGGTGGTCTGCTTGCGGCCGCGTGAATAGGTAAGACCTTTGAAGGTGAAAGGAGGATGAGGCAGGTTGGCGAATGCGTCGGGTTTCTGTTGGGCGATGAGTTTGCCGTCTTGGATGAGTCGAACCTCTTCGCAGTTAGCGAAAACGGTGACGTCAGGGGTGGACGTGAGGTGCCATTGGTTGGCGATGAACACGAACGGGCCGTCAGTTAGACCGGGGACTTTTACCTCGGGCGGGCGCTGGCTGGCGAAGAGCCAGTAAGCGTATTTGGGGATACGATAAACATCAAGGAAACCGCCGAGGAAGGGATTGCGATTATAGCCTCGTTGGTGGTCGATGCCAGCCCAGTGGGTCATTCCGCAGAGTCGGCCACCGGAGCGAGCCGGTGACAGGCACCAGTCCATTTTGGTGGTAAGCCAGGAGGATTGGCGGAGGAGGGCCGCCTCACCCCAAATGCGGCGCTGGCGGTTCCAACCTTGCTGGTCGTAGTAGGTATCGGTCGCATCGCCATCGCCCCACTCACGGATCCAAAGCGGCTTGGGAATGCTGGCGTTGTAGGTGACGTCAAAGGTCATCGCGACCTCCCTGCTCGGATAGTGGTCGGAGGCGGTGTAGGTCTGGTCGCCGGGTAATTCGTTATGGACGATGCGGTGAATGGCTTCGGAAAACTCCGCGGTCACGTTGGTTGCTTCGTTAAGCTGGGGCTCCCACAGAATGACTGAAGGGCGGTTACGATCCCGTCGGACCATGGTGCGCACAGCGGCCCTGGCGCGTTCGTCGAACGCACCGGGTTGATACCATTGCCAGCCGGGATTGGAGACGATGTTCAGCATCCCGAGTTCATCTGAGGCGTCCATAAACGCGGGCGATTGCGGGTAGTGGCTGCGAATTGATAGACAGCCGGCTTCGCGCAGTTTTTTGACATCACGATACTGTAAACTATCCGGCGCGGCGTAGCCGATGTAGGGAAAGTCTTGGTGGCGGTTGGTGCCAATAGCGATCAGGCGTTCACCGTTAATAAAAAAGCCCTTTTCGCGATCAAAACGAATTCTGCGGATGCCAATGCGGGTGCTTTGAGTGTCCGTAACCGCCTTACCTAGCAGAACCTCGGAAACAACGGTGTAAAGGTGCGGATGGTAGGGGTGCCAAAGTAGAGGTTGGGGCACTTCGATGTCTTGCTTGAGCGTCGCCAGGTTACCCGCCGGCACGATGAGCGGGCCGACGTTTCGAGCGACTTCCTTACCGTCGGGGGCGAGTATTCGCGTGAGGATCTGGGTTTCTGTGCTGGCGGTGGTTCGGTTGCCGACTTCGGTGGCCACCCGAACCACAGCGCGTTCCTTGCCGACTTCAGGGAAGGTAACGAGCACACCTCCGCCACCAACGGTGGGGGAGAGCAGCGCATCGGTGATGGAGACTGGATTGCTAACAGTAAGGGTGACGTTTCGATAAATACCGCCGAAGTAGGTCATATCGGTGCGCCCCTGCGGCTTACCTGGCGGCACCTCTGGGTTGTCGCGGTTGTCGAGTTTGACCGCGATCACGTTGCGCTGGCCCAGACGCAAGCGATCCGATAGGTCGATAACAAAGGGAATATAGCCGCCATGGTGGGTGAACAGCGGTTCGCCGTTGAGCCAAAGCTCGGCAACCTGCATCGCGCCGTCGAAGCGCAGCAGCACATTGCGCCCCTGCCAAGTGGCAGGCACCTCGATCTCCCGACGGTACCAGGCGATCCCTTGAAAGTTGCGATTGCCGCTGGCGTTTTCGGGCTCCAAGCGCACGGAGTGAGGCAGGTGCACCACCTCCCAACGGCTGTCGTCCAACGCTGGGCTTTGATATTCGCCGTCCATATCCGGCCTGTCGATGCGTAGAAAACGCCAGGTCGGGTTCAGGTTAAATTCCTGTCGCGTAAGGTCTGCCCGACTTTCGGTGCGCAGTCCGGCAAATGCGAGGAGGGTAACAATCAATAAGTAACGTACGAAGAGGTGCATGAATTCATTGGGCGTAGGGGCAATGACTGTAAGGCATTGCGCAACTTGGTGTTTTTTCGGCGTCAGGGGTATCGTGGGCGTGAACAATAATCACTTGGGGGCGGCGAGCGCGTTCACTGCGAAAGAGGCGGCCAACAGGAGTCGAAAGATTGCGGGCTGCATAGGAGTATATCATTAAAACTGCGGCCGGCGTTTAATACTTTTCCGATTGTATCACCTGCCCCCCGTGTCCGATACCCACAACCACACCGAATATTATGCATTTTCACGCAAAGACCGCTTTAAAAACTTCTTAACGGCTATTCGTCAGCCGGAACCCGCCACCCACCCCAACAACCGTCAATAAAGCTGCTGCTGCATCACTCGACTATTATTCACTGGTTTATAATGATCGGTCAAAGATTGATTGGTTGTGAGCGGCGAGCATGAAGCTGCCTATTTTTGGCGGTCGCATTGCGTAAAAATCCACATAAAGCGCCCTAAAAACACTATTGGTGAGGTCCGTAATGTGGGATTATACGAGCCGAGTTACTTCACCCCTGCAGGTGCCCCGTATCAGACCACGCCACCGCTCCGCGAAAGCCAAATAGTGCCATGGCCGCTCAAATCCGGATCTCTTTCATTAATTTATGAACACAATTCAAAGCTTCACTCTCCTAGCGGCCTACTTGGCCTTCGCTGGTTCATTTCACGCCAACGTAAACTAGACCGCAGTATTCTCCAAAAAGGAAAGTGGCGATCACCACCGATCTCAAGGACGGTAAAAAAGAGTGGAGGATCACTTACCGCGGCAAACCGCTTCCGGCCGAGGGCGCCCATGGCGTAATGACCGTCAACAGCGATTTCGCTGCCCCCCTAAGATCCCAGGCACCGAGCTGCTTGCTCCGACTCCAACTTAAACTGCGTACGATCATCCCATGAACCCAACTTTCGAACCTCCACAAATGCCCCCCTGCCGACGTCTCGCAACATGGCTGCTCATGGCGGTGCTATCCGCCACGATGTCAGCCGCCGACCTCCCTGCAGTGGTGGGCACCACCGCAGTAAAGGCGGCAGGTTCGTTCGTCATAAAGGACGAGCAGTTCATGCTCAACGGCCAGCCGTTCGTCTATCGGGCCGGCGAGATTCATCCGGCACGAGTGCCCAAGGAATACTGGCGGCATCGGCTCCAGATGCTTAAGGCCATGGGCCTAAACACGGTGGGTATCTACCTTTTTTGGAACCAGATAGAATCTACTCCAGGCCAATTTGATTGGACGGGCCAGGCGGACTACGCCGAGTTCTGCCGTATCGCCAAAGAAGAGGGGATGTGGGTGGTGTTGCGCCCCGGACCCTATGTCTGCGCGGAATGGGACATGGGCGGTCATCCCTGGTGGCTGGCCCAAAGCGGATCCATGGAGGTCCGTTCCCGAGACCCCAAATACCTGGAACCAGCGCTGCGATATCTCAAGGAGGTCTGCCGGGTCCTGGCTCCGCACCAGATCACCCGGGGCGGTTCAATCATTCTTTATCAGGTGGAAAACGAATATTCCAAATCGGATCAGGAGTATCTGTCCTTGCTGATGAAGGTCGCCACCGACAACGGCATCGAGGTGCCGCTGATCGCCTGCAATCCACCCGGAGATGATGGACGTCGCCTTAAGCTGAACTACCGGGATGACCTGTTCCAGACCGTCAATTTCGGACGCGGCAATGCTCAAACGGCCATAGCGACGCTAAAGAAATTCAAGAAGCACGGCCCCTACGCCAACGGAGAATTCTACCCCGGCTGGTTCGATTCCTGGGGCCGCAACCACCAGAAGGGTTCGGCGACGTCCAGCCTCAAGGACCTGGATTGGATGATGACCAACCGCATCTCGTTCAGCATTTACATGGCCCATGGAGGCACCAATTTCGGCCTGTGGGCCTCGGGGGGGGCAGCGCCGATCCGGCCGTTGACTACCAGTTACGACTATGACGCGCCGCTCAA
Organism: Opitutaceae bacterium; assembly: GCA_947471115.1. Classification (GTDB taxonomy): domain Bacteria; phylum Verrucomicrobiota; class Verrucomicrobiia; order Opitutales; family Opitutaceae; genus Rariglobus. The sequence goes on from CANIXX010000003.1 coordinate 44,212, forward strand.
CGAATCCGGCCAGATTACTGAGAAATACACCCTAATCCGGGACCTGATCACCAAGCATCTGCCGGCTGGTGAAACGCTGCCTCCGGTGCCTGCGCCGCTGCCCACCATAGCCGTGGAGCCATTCACCCTAACTGCGGTCAGTCCGGTGCTGGAGACCACCACTCCGGCGATCGCGGCCGAGATACCGCAATCCATGGAGTTCTACAACCAGGGCCATGGGGCAATCCTCTATCGAACCAAATTGTCCGCCGGACCGGCTGCGGATCTGGTGGTGAAGGACATCCACGATTTTGCATGGGTGTTCCTCAACGGGAAGAAGCTGGGGATGATGGATCGCCGGACCGCGTCCTGCACGGTGGCGCTGCCGGAATTGAAAGAGCCGGCCACGCTGGATATCTTCGTCATGGCGATGGGGCGCGGCAACAGCGGGCAGATCGAACTCAAGGGGGTGATCGCTCCAGTGAAGCGGGGAACCCAGGAGCTAAAGGGCTGGAGCGTCTTCCCCATGCCGCTGGATGCCGCCCAGTTATCGCGTCTGCGTTTTGCGCCGGGCACCTCGACCAATCCGGCCTTTTATCGTGGCTCCTTCCAGGTCGCCACGGTGGGTGACACCTTCCTAGATTTTCGCGGATTGGGCCACGGGGTGATGTGGGTGAATGGCCATTGCTTGGGTCGTTACTGGAACATCGGTCCCCAGCAGACCCTGTATTGCCCCGGTCCCTGGCTGAAAACCGGCACCAACGAAGTGATCATCCTCGAATGCCTGGAGACCGCCGCGCCCCGGATCGCCGGGCTCAAGGAGGCGATCCTGTCCGAACTCCACAATGAGTTGGATTTCTCCAAGGTAACGTA
>CANIXX010000004.1 GCA_947471115.1 Opitutaceae bacterium
CGCGTGCGCGACCTGATGGTGCGCGATGTCATCTCAGTTTGCCAAACCGCCACTTGCGCCGAGGCACTCGAAATCATCGACCAACACGATGTGCGTACCCTGCCCGTGGTCGCCGAGGATAACCGTGTCATCGGCGCGGTCTCCGTGTTCCAACTCGGCAGTTTTTTCGTCCCCCAACTCCGCGAGCCGCGCGAGATGCGCAAAGTGTTCACCTCTTTGGCCAACATCTCCCGAGCGCTCAAGGCCGTGACCATCCACGTCGACCGCCCTGATTTGGCCGAGGAACTCTTCGTGCGTGTCGGCGCCATGGACGTAAAGTCCTTCGGCACCGTTTCGGCCGGCGAAGGCATTCCCTTTAATAAGACGATCATCATCGTGGGCGACCGCCGCGATATCCAGCAGCGCTCCATCGTTCTGGGCGTGCGCGTACTCGTCATCACCGGCAACTTACCCGTAGATGCCGATGTTATCCTCGCGGCTAAAACTGCCGGCGTTTCCCTGATGGTGAGCCCCTACGATTCTGCCACAACCGCCTGGATCATCCGCAGCGCCACCACGCTAGAGCGACTCGTCGACCGCAAGTTCGCCTCGCTTAGCGCCGACCTTTGCATTGGCGAGTTACGCAAGAAATTATCCACCTCGACGATCCCCTCCTACATGGTCGTCGACGACGAAGGTAAACTACAGGGCATCCTCACCCGCACCGACGTGCTTAAACCGGTTAAAACCCGCCTTGTACTCGTCGACCACAATGAGATGACGCAAGCGGTGAGCGGCGCCGACCAGGTGACCATCGTCGAAATCATCGACCACCACCGTCTCGGGTCGCTCAACACCCAGCACCCGATCCTCTTTATCAATGAGCCGGTCGGCTCCACTTGCACCATCATCGCCGACTTGTTCCGCCGCGACGGTCTCGTGCCCTCCCCTGACATCGCAGGCATCATGATGAGCGGCATCATCTCGGACACCCTCCACCTCAATAGCCCCACCACCACGGAGAAAGACGGCCTCATTCTTAGCTGGTTAGCCAAAATCGCAGGGGTCAACTCGCGCGAACTCGCCACGGAAATCTTCAATTCCGGCTCGGTGATCCTGGCCAACCCGCCCGAAAAGGTCATCCGCTCCGACTTCAAAATCTACGAGGAAGACGGCACGCGCTTTGCCGTTTCCCAGATCGAGGAACTCGGATTTGGCAACTTTTGGAAGCATTCGCGTGAGTTGGCTGATGCCTTGCAATCCCTGCGCACGGAGGAGGCGCTCTTGTTCGCCTGCGTACTCATCACCGATATTAACACCCAAAACTCGCTACTACTGGTCAAGGGCGAGGCCGAGTTCATCAGCCGGATCAATTACACGGCGGTGCAAAAGGACGAAATTTTCGACACCCCGGGCATCGTCAGCCGCAAAAAACAACTCATCCCCTACATCGCCAGCATTCTCAAAGAAATGAATGCCGACGGCGTCATGCCCACGATCGTTGCCACGCCCGCCGTTGCCGTCGAAACCTGAGCCGCCAGAGGAAGGCAAGCGGGAGATCCCCAGATATTCTAGTTCGCGATCAAGTTTAGCCTTTCGCGGATTTTGGCCAGGGACGGCCAACTACACCAATCGCCCTCTGGAGGGTTGGCCGTCCCCAGCCAATTCAGCTAATAATGAAAACGTTTTAGAATTACTTGAGTGCGCTATCCGTGGCGAAAGACGCGTAGACCACCCCGATCAGATTATAGCGCGTGACTCGCTCGCGGTCCTCCGACTCGTTGTTTAAACCCTGGACTCGCCAGCCGTCGTTTTCGGGCGCGAGTAACACGTGAACGACCCGGCGGCCATGGCGATTAACATAACCGATTTGCATGCCCACTTTGAGATTGGCGTAGTCGATCGGGGCCAACACCAGCACCGTGCGATCTCCATAAATGGGCCGCATGGAATCCCCGCTGCCGATCACGGTCTCTCGGCCGGATTGCCTCGCCGAAACCTGCTCTGCGTCCTGCCATGCCTGCATCCTCCCTACATCAGAGGACGGCACCGGCCTGAGACTAGGCTCAACCTCCGGCACGCTTACGCAACCGGTCAGCCACAACCCGCCCCCCATCACCCACCAGTGGATGCACAATTTATCGCGGTTCATCGTGTTATATTACTCTCTATCGACCCACGCCCGAAATAATTAACAAAAAAATCATCGTGTAATTCCATTCTGCGACTTCAGATTTATCAATTCGGTCCGATGTTAGTAAAACTCCGCCCCTGTTTTATTCATTCCGCCCCTTCTGTATGAAACGACTCGTCATCATTGAAGATCAGACCGCCATCCGTGAAATGTTAGTGGAAATTCTTCGCCTCGACCCTAACTACAAACTGGTCGGTGAAAGCGGTGAAGGCCAAAACGCCCTGAACCTGTGCATGGAGTTGAAACCCGACTTATTGGTGCTCGATGCCAAGCTACCCGGTCTCAATGGCGTGGACCTGCTCCGGCGTTTGTCCAAGCAGCTCAAAAACGTGCGTGTGCTGGTCTTTTCAGGGCACGAAAATCCAGTGCTGGTTCGCGAGATGCTTGAGGCGGGCGCCCACGGATTTGTTGAAAAAACCGCCGGCCTCTTCGAGTTTAAAAAAGGCCTGGAAACCGTCGCCAATGGCGGCACCTATTTCGGCCCTGCGGTTGCCTCCCTGCTGCGCAACGTCGTGGCCAACCCCGCCTCTAGCGCCACCGCCGATTTTCTCACCGATCGAGAACGCGAAATCCTCCAACTCGTCGCCGAAAGCAACAGCACCAAGGAGATCGCCTGCAAGCTCGATATCAGCGTGAAAACCGTGGACAACCACCGCACCAATCTCATGCGTAAGCTTAACCTACACGACGTCGCCAGCCTCACCCGCTATGCCCTCGATGTCGGCCTCATTGAGCCCAATAAATCCAAGGCTTCCTAAGGAAACAGCACGCGAGGCGAAGTCCGAGGCTTACTTGGCCTTGAAACGCGAGTATACCAATTCGCGATCAAGATGAGATTAATTGGCCAGGACGGCCAACCTTACAACCGATCGAAAGATGTAGATATCGCGTTGGCCGTCGATGGCCCATTGCGCGCACCTTGAAAACGAATTGGTATTAGGAGCGGACGATACGGAGGTCGTCCCTACGGGTGGGGCCAGCTCCGTTTGAACGGGTTCGCGCTTAGACTCCGCTACAAGCGCCTGCCACTCAAACAGAACATCCAGGAATTTGGATCCGTTGTCCCAACTGTTGTAAAAACGCATCGCTTCGCCTGCTTCGGGTTGTCCATGGTGAGCGCGTGTCCGACTCCCTTACGCTCAAGCCGATCGGCTTCATCCGCACCGGCAAACAGGTGAAATTCCAAGCGCGCCACCAACCCGTCGATGGCGACGCGGAGTGCAACGTCTTGGAATTACTGCCTGGCGTAAACTTCGAGCAAGCGCTGCAGGATGTGGCCGGCTTCGACCGGGTGTGGCTGTTGTGGTGGTTTCATCGCAACGAGACCTGGCGTCCCTTGGTGTTGCCACCACGCGGTCCCTCGCAACGGCGCGGCGTGTTTGCCACCCGCTCGCCACACCGCCCCAACCCGCTCGGCATGACACCGGTGCGGCTGCTCGGCATCGAGGGGCGCAAGTTGCTGCTCGGCGCCTGCGACTTGATCGAAGGCACACCGGTTTTCGACATAAAGCCCTACGTTCCCGCCTACGATTCGTTCCCCGAAGCAAAAGCCGGTTGGATCGACGAAGTGGACACACTAGTCAAAACGCCGGCGCGTTTCGCGGTTAGCTTCGCGCCCACCGCCGAGGTCCAAGCGCAGTGGCTGCGCGCGGAACATGGCGTCGATTTCACCCCACGGCTCATCGAACTGCTTTCTCGCGATCCCTCGCCGCACCGCACCCGCCGAATCCGCAAACGGCCCTCAGGCGGATTTGAAATCGGCTGCGGCGCCTGGCGCGCGACCTTTGCTATGGAAGCCGAGAGAGTGACCGTAAACGCCCTAGAAACGGGTTATCCCATGCGGTTTTTAACCCGTGAAGGTTACGAAGCGGTGCCCGATCGCGAAGCCCAATTGGCATTTCTAGCCCGCTGGCCGGAAACGCAGGCGGAAATTACAGAGTAAACCCGCCCCCTGAATTTCAACCGCTAATGGACGCTAATTTACGCTAATAAAACCAAAACTTTAATACTTCTGTATTAGCGACTATCAGCAATTATTAGCGGTTTAATCCGGTTCGATTTTATGGCCGGGAAAGAAGAACCTGCCTCAAATCTGGAAGTCGACTCGGCCCGAGCTTTCGTGCAACCCGCACTCACGATGGAGCCCACCAAAACGCGTCTGCTCCTCGGTCATGCCTGCTTCGAGTTTCGACGTGCTGTGCCAGTCGCCGACCGAGACGTAGCCCTCCTCCCAAAGTGGGTGGTAATTGAGCCCGTGTTCGGTGAGGTAGCGGTGAATCGTACGGTTATCCCAATCGATGATCGGATGGACTTTGGTGACCTTGTTTTGGTGATGAACCACGGGCAATTGGCCTCGGGTGCTGGCTTGCGTGCGGCGCAATCCGGCCAACCACGCAGTTGCCCCTAGTTCGCGCGCGGCTCGGTCCATCGGCTCGACCTTGTTGAGGTGGTTGTAGCGCTTCAGCCCGTCGAGCCCGAGTTCCCACTGTTTACCATAAAGCGCCTCCTGCTGCGCCGCAGTCTGCGCCGGCACATAGGTCTTGAGGTTAAGATTAAGCTTCTTGGTGAGATCGGCAGCGAAGCGGTACGTCTCGGGAAACAGGTAGCCGGTATCAATAAAAATCACTGGGATCTGCGGCACGATCTGCGTTACCAAATGCAACATCACCGCCGATTGGATGCCAAAACTGGTGGTCAGCACCAAACCGTCGCCGTAGGTGTCCACCGCCCAACGAACACGAGACTCCGCCGTCACATGTTCAAGGTCTGGGGTGTCGGCGGCGGACACGGAAGTGGGGGCTCCGGAATTCATAATGGCTAAAACATGATTACTTCATGTACGAAGTAAAGATTAAAGCTAAAAACAAAATAAATTGTTTATATAAAGAATCTTAAATTCATATAATAGAGCAGGGATTGAATCAAATTCACCCCACTTCGCGTAATCTGTATCCGCCCTCGTTTCGCCGAGCTATCACTACAAATACCCATTGTGTTAACTCTCAAGGGCGTTCAAGCGCGTCGAGGCCTGGCTGATGGCTTCGGTTGAAAACACGCTGCTAAAAGTGGCAAACCGTTGAATAAGGGAAGGGTAATGAGGCATCACCATCATTGTAACGTCACAGGCCGCTAAAACTTAAATTGGGAAACTACGTTCCCAAAAAAACTGCAGTATATGGGGCGGCTGTGACCCCGTATACGTTTTTTGAAAAGCCCCCCCGTATGAGGGTCCTGCGCGCCAAATCATGTCGGATCGAGTTCTGAGGTAGTGCGGTGCTTTAGCCCGCAGGTTTGCAACGCATTCTTCCCACAATCGTCGATGTGGGCTGAAGCACCGTATCACTATCGGTCCGCCTCATTGAATGTCACTGCCTACTAGCCCAGAGAAGCCAACAGGCGGGCGACTTCGTCACGTTTGGCCTGCAACTCCGCCAGTTGCTTGCGGGCGCCATCTAACACTGCCGCTGGAGCTTTACTGGTGAAGGTCACGTTGGCCAAGCGCGCCTCGGTGCCCGCGATGTGCTTACCCACCGTGTCGAGCTCCTTGGTCAAACGCACCCGTTCAGCCACCGCGTCCACCTTCACCCCAGTATCGAGGAAAAGCGTACCGAAGGGCGTCACAATCGCGGGCAACGCGAGCTCGGCCGCAGCCCGAGATATCTCGGCCGCGCCAACCAAACGTGTGAGCTTGGCCAATGCGGCGGACAACGCGCTCCAAGCCGCGTCGGCGCCGAGGGCGAGGAACTTCACGTCACGCTTTTGGCCTACATTTTGCTCGGTCTTCAACTGGCGAGCGAGAGTCACGAACTGCTTGAGCGTCTCCACCCGGCCGGAGGCGTGGGCGTCGAGTTGAATACCGCGCGCATTCAAGGCGGCGATCAAGTCGGCGGGCGACTCGATACGGGCGTCTTGCACGAAGGGCTTACCGGGGGCTGCGTAGCCGAGCAGCGACCAAAGTTCCTCGGTGATGAACGGGGCGAACGGTTCAAACAGGAGCAAGAACTGGCGGATAACCAAATCCTGCACGGCGAGCGCGTGGTCTTTAACCGCCGGATCTTGCACGCGCGCCTTGGCGACCTCGACATACCAGTCGCAAAAATCGTTCCAGAAAAACGAATACAGCCGCTGGGTGGCGCCAGCGAACTCGAAGTCGGTGAACCCGCGCTCGACCGTTTTCATCGTGTCGAGCAGAGCGGTAAGCAGGGCATGGTCGTCGTCGTCGAGCTGGCTGGCGTCGAGGCGGGCAAGGATAGCGCCGAGCGAGGAGTTGTCACTCATGGCGCCGTTCATTTGGCGGAAACGGCAGGCGTTCCAGAGCTTGTTGCTGAAGTTTTTGCCGCTCTCGATGCGATCCTCGTCAAACTTCACGTCTTGGCCCAGCGGTGCCATTTGCAGCAAGCCGAAGCGCAAACCGTCGGCGCCATACTTCTGGATGAGGTCGAGCGGGTCGGGCGAATTGCCGAGGGTTTTGGACATCTTGCGGCCCTGCTTGTCGCGTACGATGCCGTTGAAATAAACGTGTTTGAACGGGATACGTTCCTCGACGGGCGCGCCGGGTTTGGCGAACTCAAGGCCGGCCATAATCATGCGGGCGACCCAGAAGAATATGATGTCGGCACCGGTCGCGAGCGTGGTGGTCGGGTAGAACTGCGAAAAATTGGCCTTGGCCTGAGCCTCGGCGTCCGGCCAGCCGAGGGTGGCGAAGGGCCAAAGCCACGATGATGCCCAGGTATCGAGCACGTCGTCTTCCTGTATCCAGTTTTCAGGATCGGCGGGGCCTTCGAGCGAAACGTGGATTTTATTCGGATCGCGCAGGTCGGCCTCGGTGAGCTTCTCGCGGTCGATGCCCTTGGCGTACCAAACCGGGATGCGGTGGCCCCACCAGAGTTGGCGCGAGATGCACCAGTCCTGAATGTTATCGAGCCAGTTAAGATAAACCTTGGACCAGCGCTCAGGGTGCATCTGGATGAGCCCGTCGCGCACGACCTGCTTGGCCTCCTCGACGCGCGGATAACGCAACCACCATTGCTGGGTGAGGCGGGGCTCGATCGGCACGCCGGCGCGCTGGGAATAACCGACGTTGTTTTCGTAGGCTTTGGCCTCGATCAGATTGCCGCTGGCTTCGAGCAGCTCGGCGGCCTTTTTACGGGCGGCGAAACGCTCCATGCCGGCCAGCTCGGGGCCGGCGAATTCGTTCATCGTGCCGTCGGCGTTGAGCGCGTCGATCACGGGAAGCTGGTGGCGCTGGCCGATCTCGAAATCGACCTTGTCGTGGGCCGGGGTGACCTTGAGCGCACCGGCGGCGAAGGCCGGATCAACCGCTTCATCGGCGATGATCGGGATCTGCACGCGCTCACCGAGGGGACGCCAGACTTTTTTGCCCACGAGGTGGGTGTAGCGGACGTCGTCAGGGTGGACTGCCACGGCGACGTCGGCGGCGATGGTCTCGGGACGCGTGGTTTCGAGGATGAGGTGGGTGAACGGCGTGACGTTGCCCTCGGCGTCGGTGATGGTGGAGGGCTCGACCAACTCGTAGCGCAGGCGGTACATGAAGCCCTTGGTGGGACGCATCTCGACCTCTTCGTCGGAGAGCGCGGTGAGCGAAGTCGGGCACCAGTTAACCATACGTTTGCCCCGGTAAATGCAGGCGCGACCCTGTTCGTCGGTGCTGTTGAACAGCTTCACGAAGGAGGTGAGCACGGCCTTCGAATAGCCGGGGTCCATGGTGAAATGGGTGCGGTCCCAGTCGCAGGAGCAGCCGAGCTCGCGCAGCTGTTTTAAGATGTGGTCGCCCTTCTCGTCGCGCCACGTCCAAACGCGCTTGAGGAACTCCTCGCGGCCGAGATCGCGGCGGCCCTTGCCCTCGTTTTTTTTGAGGTGCTTTTCCACCATGGTCTGGGTGGCGATGCCGGCGTGGTCGGTGCCGGGGATCCAGCAGGCGGCCTTGCCCTCGAGGCGGGCGCGGCGGATGAGCGCATCCTGAAGGGTGTTGTTGAGCACGTGGCCCATGTGTAGGATGCCGGTGACATTGGGCGGAGGAATAACGATGGAGTAAGTCTCCTGGCCGGGGGCGGCATGTCCGGCGAAGCACTTGGCTTCCTGCCAGGCGGCATACCATTTGGCTTCAACGTCGCGGGCTTCGTAGCTCTTGGTGATCTCGGGCATGGTCGTAAAAAATTAAGCCGGTCAGCCAACCGGCCGACCGGACCGCTGGCAAGCGTTGGGATTTGCTGCACAGGGTGTTTCGAAGAACCCGATCCCCCAGGCTAGAGCCAACGAACGTAGAGCGGTTGAGCACACCTGTTTTAGGCGGAACTCAGGAAGATCATTATGTACAAGAAAAACCCTGCGATAAATCGCGCTTCGACGATAACTCAGATGACATTGTTTCGTAGGCAAGAACTGCAATAGCTGCGGTCGCTGCCGTATCACAGCGCAGAACCAAAGGGCCGAGGGTAACAGGGATAAAACCGGCAGCCACCGCGTCCTGCATCTCAGTTGTTGAAAAATCCCCCTCAGGCCCCACCAGCCACACAGCAGACTCGGGCGCGCGTAATCTTTCCGCCTTAAAACGGGCCAGTGCATCCTTTAGCGACTGAGCACCCGGATGCAGACTGGCGATTAACTTAAATTCAGCCGCCTTCGTTGTGCTACTCGAGAGAAAGTCCCCGAGTAATTGAACTCCGGTGATATCCGGCAAAAACGGATTGCCACACTGCTTGGCGGCCTCGAGAGCTCCCACACGCCATTTTTCGACCTTCTTGTCGGACCGCTCGCCGTCGAGGTGGACCTGAGTGCGGACGGTGGCCAACGGTACGACACGCGCTACGCCCAGTTCGGTAGCGTGACGAATAATATCGTCCATTACTCCGCCCTTAGCCAACGACTGGGCGAGCGTGATTGCGCAGGTCACGGGGGCGCGAGTGTGGGTGGCCGTGACGCGCAGGCTGACGCCGGCCTTGCGTGCGTCGGTGAGTTCGCACGTCCACTCGGTGCCGTGACCGTCGAAAGCTATGACTGTATCGCCAGTGCGAGCACGGTTAACGGTGACCAAATGATGGGATTCACCGGCAGGCAAAATGATGAGGCCGTGGACAGGCGCGGAAGCGAAAACACGGAAGTCGGACATGACGGCGAGTGGAACGGTGGAGTTTTCCATTTACAAGCCCGAGGGTATTCCTAAGTTTTCACTTTCACGTCCTGCCCGGATGGCGAAATTGGTATACGCAGCAGACTCAAAATCTGCCGCCCTCTAAAGGCTTGTCGGTTCGAGTCCGACTCCGGGCACCACTTTTATAAGTGGCCGTTTCTACGGAAGAAAAAAAAGAGGGTTGGGCAAAAGGGCCTACTCCGAACTCCACTTCCAAGCCGTGCGTCACCTCTCGATACAGGGTGAATTCAATTTCCCTCCTCAGCCGGTCCTGTTTACGCCCTGACTCCTCATTTCTTAAAATGGGTTGTGATGATGCGTGTAATAGGTACCCCTGATGAAAAAACGCGCGTTCAATCCACTCGCCCCTCCCCTGCCGCACCTCGCTTCCCGAGCAGCACCTTGTATTCGAAGTTCGGTTATGAAGCGGACGGATTCCCGTTTTTTGTGCGTTACCACCCGTTACAGCAGGGGCATAGTTACACGCAAATCAGTGAATGAATCAATGCGCCGAAGTGGCATTGTGAATTGGTTGAAAAAACCGCTTGCGTCCAACTCAGGCGTCGGGCTTTGTGCACCTTCTTCAGTTCGGGTTGTAGCGTAGCCTGGTAGCGCGCTTGCATGGGGTGCAAGAGGTCGTGAGTTCGAATCTCACCAGCCCGACCATTTTCCCCGCCGCTTAGGCGGTCAGGAAAGTCGAAAATGAGCTATCCACCTAAAACGGGACGTAATAGCGAAACGCCGCATCGCGTAAATGAGCTCCATGTGGTGCGAGTCAGAGCATCTGTTTCTTTGAACGTTCCCGTGGGTAGAAAAACGCGAAACCAAGACTTCGGATTTTTAACAGCGATGACGCGCGCCCGACCGAAGGAAAAGTACCGTCTCAATGATTTCGGGGAGAGTTAAATGGAATAACCCGCGCTTCGGCGGCCTGTGCCACCCAACCGGCGCCCCGTTCAATCGACGTTTTCTGATCCCGGAAAAAGGTGCGGAACCAAACAGAGTTTAACCGAAGTGATCCACGCCGAATAACCTTCATGCGTGCCCACCCGTGAAAATACTCCGGCGCGCCCTATCGTGCCAGAACGACTTCGCCAGCTAAGCAGGCAGCCCAGCCAAAAACCGGTGGAATAGGGACACAATTTAACCTGGAGGCCAGGCGAGCTGACGTTTCGCCAGGAGGTGAACGTGAAGGTGTGGCACAGATTCGCAGGCATCGGGGCCGTGGTTAATGACGAGCCGAAATCCGCGCGCCAACTGGAGTTTCTTCGCCACCGCTCCAGCAATTAGCAGCAGGTGCCCCAGCACGGCTTCATCCGCGGAAACAGCATCGCCCACACGCGTAATTACCTGCTTTGGAATGACCAACAGGTGCACCGGAGCCTGCGGATCAATATCATGAATAACGATACACCGCTCGTCTTCGTACTCGATGACGGCGGGAATCTCGCGCGCAATGATGCGCTGAAAAAGGGTTTTTGACATAGCCAAAATACGTAACACAGAAACCTGTGATGACACGGAATAAAATGCGCCCACCAGAATCGAACAGCTCAAACGAGGCAGGCGGTTAGGGCGCCCCGAATCGCGAATTCGTCCAAGCCGATACCAATGAAGACCAACTCCTGCCGTCGATCACCGTGAGGCTCAACCCAAGCCGCACGGATCGACTCAGGGCGTTCTTCCAAGCGCGCCTTGCCATTTTCGATCAATGCAGCCCACCAATAATTCAAGGCGTCATAACGCACCACCCCCCCCGCGATAGAAACAAACCCCATTTCGTCGGGTTGCTCACGCGTCCAATAAAACCCCTTAGCTCGCAACAGCCCGGGGATACCGAAGGACAAGAGTTGACGGAACTTCGTCTGGTCAAACGCCGATCTTTCCTGATAAACGAACGAACCGATGCCGTACTTCATCGCGAAGTCCGGCTGGGTATTTGCCAGCGTCTTAGGCAGAACGAGCGCCCCTGGGGTCACTGCATTGAGTGCCCGAACCCATTTTGCCGCCCCGAGGGTTTCCTTAGAATCAAAACGTGTGCGGCTCAGAAAAAACTCGCTTGGCACCTGTCCGCGTTCGGTGCGCACGATTTCGGCGCGAGTGTTTAAGCCACGTAACAACTCCTTCAATTGGGTAACCGCAGCGTCAGACACCAGATCACATTTATTAACAACCAAGACATCCGCACATTCTACCTGCTCGAGTATTAACTCGAACAGCGGACGCTCTCCTGTCGCCGGTTCAAGCCGCCCCTCGCGCGACGTATCCACCTGTAAACCACTAGCGTTTAACGACTTAGCCTTCGCCGCCTCTTTTAAAAACCCCGCTGCATCGATCACGGAGACCAGCGCCGACAGCGACGCGAATTCTCCCATCGTGCGCCCGAATGGATTTTTACGGGTAAATAAATTCGCCACCCCTCGGGGCTCGGCAACTCCGGTGGTCTCCACCCAAATGTGCTCGTAGATACCAAGAGTGGCGAGTTCAGCAATTGTCTCCGCAAGGTCATCCTTGCTGGAGCAGCACACGCACCCGTTGCCCAGCTCAACGATATCGCGCACGGCAGCCGCCTCAGCACCAGATCGCACCAAGGCCGCATCGATATTCACAGCACCCACATCGTTAACCACCACAGCCCAACGCCGGCCATCGGCCTGGCGCAACACGTGGTTGAGTAACGTCGTTTTCCCCGCGCCGAGGAATCCACAAAGCACCGTGACTCCTGGCTTTTTACTCATGCCGATACCGCCGGAACCGTGAGTGATTTGAGCCGCTCATTGACCTCACTCATGGACTGCAGGATATCCAGCGCTCGCTCCATAGCGTCGTGCGTAACACCGCTAAAACTACGCTGTGTAATCGCTTCCCGAGTCGCCTGTACCGCTGAGGCGGCGATTCGCGCACGCTCAGGATCCTGCCCGAGGTGTTCCAATAAAAACTCACCTAGAAATTGGGGCTGCTGGGTGCGATAAAACCACGCGCCGAAATCAAAGAGCCGGTTACCGATTGCGGCAAACCAACCCGCCCGCTCGCCCCAACCATTTATCAGCTTGAGGCCATCCTCCACCGCGTCGCTGGCCTCTGCCAGCCAAGTGGCCCTGGACGCCTCGCCGGGGGCGGCAGCTGCCACCTGGGCACCAAGCGTCACAGCGAGCGCATGCAGTGAGCGTAAAACTGTATCGGCAGCGGCTGGTTCGGCCCGCGCGCGCTCACCAGCACTGCTGATCGCAAGACGCAGGCTCGCCACCCCCGCCGGAGTTTCATGTGCAGCGCACTGGGCCTGCCCCAGATTAAGTAAAATAGTCGCCCGCTCCACTCTCACTGCCTCTGGATCCGTAATCCAAAACTCATCAATAATCGCCAGAGCTTGAGCCTGCGCATCAACGGCAGCGGCAACGTCGCCGGCTTCCTGCTGGACAAGCCCGAGATTGGTCAAGGCCGAGGAGAGGTTCCGCCGTGCCAAGGGATGGTCGACACACCCTTGCAGGCAAACAACCGCCTGCTCCAGCGACTGCCGCGCGCCGACTAAACCGGCTGCACCGCCACCGCGCTGCAACAGCCCTGCACGCCCCATCAAGGCAGCGCCCAAAGTATTCCTCAACTCAAAGGGCATCGCGTCGTTGGGCTCGCCGACCACCGCGATAGCTTGGTCGTAGCACCGCAACGCCTCGGTGATCGCCTCTGGGGAGCCCAGACGCTGCAACCCTTTTCCCCGGCTGATCCATGCCACCACCATAAACCCAACCTCCGAGGACAACTTCTGGCCCAATCCGATCGCCTGATCGTAGCTGCGCAGCGCTTCCACCACCCACTTCGTCTCGCCCTGAATTGAAGCCAACGCGTCGAGCATGTGCCCGCGTTGCAACCAGACATGTTGGGCCATCTCCGCGAATGCAACCGGCAGCACAACCGTCTCATCTGGGGCCGTTTTCACTAGCCCCAACTGTACCGCCGTGAGCGCCTCATCACACGCCCGCAATCCATCACTCAACTTCGCGGGATCACCTGAGCGCCAGGCGGCTTCAGCCACCTCGGCATGACCCCGAACCGTATCGAGCAACGCAGAAGGAGAAGGAGGTAAAGGCAACGACATCGTACCTGATTGGGGCCTGCACTTAAGCCGTCCGCAAGGGCTGAATCAAACCATCCTCCATCGTTGCAAATTTATCCACCTCGACACCGAGCTCAATCCAGTGCCTGCGCAGCCAATCCCCAGCGCAGGTTGTAAAGCGAGTGATGAAACCGTTCAAACAGCCCAAACTCCGCAAGTGTTACCGCCGTGACTAAAGCAGCTGGAAATACATCGGCCCTAGCCCCAGGCATGCCAGGCATTTTCCGACGCTCCGCCAAATTTTTCGGACCCACTTCGTCCAGAAGGGCGTGCAACGTGGCAGCGAGGACCACCGCAGGCGTGTCCTCCAACCCGACTCCATGTAATGCACCGTTCATCAGGCGCACACTGGTCATTGTCCCTCCCGTAAAAACAGCTTCGGCTCCAGGGAGATTAAAGCGAAACCCTGAATTTTTAAGGGTATCTCGAACATGCAGCGCGAGCGCCGCGCATTCAGCCGACTCCAACGGGGCGGCCGGATTCTTAATGAACGCCTCGGTCATACGTACACAGCCAAGGCGTAGGCTAAGACCTTGCTCGATTCGCCGATCACGGAAGGCAAGGCACTCCAAACTGCCCCCACCCAAATCGAACACGTAAAAGTCACGCAAATGCTTCAACGCGGGATCACATGTCAGTCCGCGCCCAATAAGATCGGCCTCTTCATCCCCTGTAAGAATGCGGATGGGATTTCCGGTAGCAGCCAGCACCCGCGACTGAAAATCGTGTCCATTGATCGCATCGCGTACCGCACTGGTGGCAACCAGCACCGTGTGCGTTGGCGCGAAGGGCTTCGCCACGGCGAGCAAGTCGACGATTGCGGCCAGTCCACGAGCCATGCCCTCTTCACTCAATTGGGGCTCCGCGCGGCTGATCCCAGTGCTGATACGCGCGTCAATGGTCTGGGTTTTTAACGCCTCAAGACAGCCGTCCTCCCGTCGTGCAGCGACTAGCACTTTGATCGAGTTGGAACCAATATCGATGACCGCGACGACGGGAGATAACATGCCCCCCACGCAATACGCGCAGGACTGCGAAGTGAAGACGCCTTTTAACCTAGTTTGTGGGAACCAAATAAAGCCCGCAATTGCGCCTCCTAATCACCTTCATTAAGCCGTAAAACAAGTATCAGCGTAATCTACTTCTGTGATTGCCCAAGGCAGTTCAGCAACTTAACCCTTTCGGCAATATGGGACGCCAATGGCTACACGCGAAACGCGCGATTGTTAACAACAAGAAGGGTCAAATGGTTGGTAAACAGGTGAAGGAAATCACCGTTGCCGCCAAAATCGGTGGGGCCGACATGGCTGCCAACGCCCGCCTGTTCGCTGCTGTCGAAAAGGCGAAAAAAGCCAGTGTCACGCGCGACGTCATCGAACGTGCCATCAACAAGGGCGCGGGCATCGGCGGCGAGAAAATGATCATGGACCACATCGTGTTCGAGGGCTACGCGCCCCACAAGGTACCGGTCATCGTGGAGGTATACACCGACAACGTGCAACGGACCACCCCCGAAATGCGGGTACTCTTTAAAAAAGGCATCCTCGGCACCACGGGCAGTAACAAGTTTCTGTTTGAACACGTGGGTATCGTAGAAGCCCATACACTCGCCGCAGGCACTGATTTGGAAGCCGCCGCCATCGAGGCGGGCGCCAACGATTTTGAAGCTATCGGCCATGCGCAAAACGACGACATTCCAGCCGAGTCAACCGGCGCCCGCTTCCATACTGAGCGCACCGCCGTGCACTCGGCCTCGACTTGGTTGTCCGCCAATGGCTGGACGGTCGTCACCAGTGAAATCGGCTACGTGGCCAAAATGTTCCCCGAACTGAGCGACGAGCACCGTGCTGATGTTGGCGAGTTCCTCCAGGCGCTTGAAGAACATGAGGACGTGCAGCGCGTTTGGGCGGCTGTTAAATAACCTAACCTAGCCTTTGTGTGAACACTGCGCTCCAGCTCGGCGTTCACACCCCAATCTGACCCGGACCCAAGCCCGGTCGCAACGGCCCTCAGTGCGTGTTACGCTGGCGACTCACCCCAGCCAGCGAAGCAGCTCAACGCTTCACTTTAGCCCATAAGCCGCCGGTGAGAATCCGCGCATCTTTAGGGCAACAGCCAGTGCCTTCAAGTCGAGCCGAGCGCCCGGTTTCACTCCATTGAACTCAAACCAGCCCTGCTTCATTTCAAGCGCGAACACCATCGCCGCCCCCCTCGAAGCCACCGGAGTTTCATCGAAGGGATATAGGGGGTAGATCTCCTTCAACGTGCCGTCAGCGTTGAAAAATCCGATGTCGAGAGGAGTGGGCGTGTTGCGCATCCAAAAGCTCATCCGCTGAGGCTCAGCATAGATAAACAGCATGCCTTCGTCGGTCTTCAGGTCGGTGCGCCCCATCAGACCATGCTCCATTTCAGCGCGTTTGACCGCGAGCTGCATCCGTACCGTTTTGCCTCCCACCGTTATGGCATAAAATTCCGTGGCTGAATTATGAATAGCAGCAGCCTTCGTTTCGTCACAGCGGCCACAGCCGATGGAGAGCGCGAGGAAAACGGCGAGCGCGAGCACTCGCAGGGGCAACGAAACCTTATTTGCGTTTTTCACAGAGCACGTGACTGATTGTTTTAAATTTAAACACAACCTCATCGTGGCCCGCATCGCACCTGCCAAGCTCCTTTACGCCGACACTTCCCGTAGTGCCGACATGCTCTATTTCGGCCGTTTCAGTGTGCCGGATCCCTTCATCGCCATTGAGCTGCGTGGTAAAAAAATCGCCATCCTCAACGCCCTAGAGTTTGGCCGCGCCAAAAAATCCTCCGGCTTCGACACCGTGCTCGCCCTAGAGCCTTGGCTGGAAAAAGCCCGCGCGCGCCACCCCAACGCCAAAATCGGCGTGGCCGAGGTCATCGGTTTACTTGCCGGCCACTACAAAACCCGCGCCTTTGAGGTGGCCAACGACTTCCCGCTCGGGCTTGCCGATCGCCTGCGTGAACTCGGACTCAAACTCACAACCGTTACCGCCCTCTTCCCCGAGCGAGAAATCAAGACCCCTGCCGAAATCGCCGCCCTGCGCGAGGGTAACCGGTGTAGCGCTCTAGGGATTGGTGCCGCCGAACGGCTGCTGCACAAAAGTAAGATCAAGGCCGGTTTGCTCATGCTAGACGGGCGCCCACTCACCTCGGAACGCCTCAAGACCGCCATTGAAATCGCCTGCCTAGAGGCCGGCGCTCTCTCCGTCGACACCATCGCGGCCGGCGGCGACCAGGCCTGCGATCCGCACGAGCGCGGATTCGGGCCGCTGCGTGCCAACGAACTGATCATTGTCGACGTTTTCCCCCGGGTGACGGCCACAGGTTACCATGGCGATATGACCCGTACGTTCCTCAAGGGCCGGGCGAGCGAGGCCCAAAGCCACCTCGTCGCCGCCGTGCGCACCGCTCAGCTCGCGGCGCTCGAAGTCATTCGTACCGGAGTCAACGGCCGCCACGTTCACCAACAGTGCCTCAACACCTTTGAACGCCATGGTTTTGAAACCAAACGCACGCCCTCCGGTTCGGTCGGTTTTTTCCATGGTACCGGACACGGGCTTGGCCTGGACGTCCATGAATCACCGCGCATGTCCTCAGTCGATTACGTCCTGAAAAAGGGCTCCGTGGTGACGGTTGAACCGGGACTTTATTACCCGGGTTTAGGTGGCTGCCGGATCGAGGACGTGGTGCAAGTCACCGCGACCAAACCGAAGCTGCTCTCGGAGTTCCACTACGACTGGGAAATCCGCTAAAGGTGCTCCCTCCTCGAATCGAGGAGTTAAAAGCCACGATGAACTTGATGTTAGGGCATTTCGTTTTCCCAAACATCACCACCAAACCCCTACCCGCTATCCACCCCCACCCCGCACTCTGAGGTTTCGAACGCGAAACGTGATCAAACGCGGTCCAGCTCCAAAAAGGCCAGAGCGCACGGTGCCAACTCCTGCGTCAGGTTGAAATCCCCCTGCCCCACCGCGAAATCCAGCACTTCGTCGCGGAGGCAAAACGGTTCGGCCGCCACCCGTAGCGCGGCGATTTGCACTGCTTTAGGATAATCCGGCGCGCCCATCTCGCGCCAGACATGGAGCGCATTGCCCCGCTGGTCGTCCACGATCCAGACACGTAGGCGGTACCGGCCCTGTAGGCCTTTCAGCACAAAGGTATCCGTACGTTGGACACCCTTCGTCTGCCAATCCCCGCCCCCGAGATCAGTTTCAATGACCTCGGGCAAATTCCAACTAAGGATGCGTACGTCGCCCTGCGTGGAGCGCGTAGCCCGCGCCGAGCCATGAGCCAGCGCAATTTCTTCCCCATAGAGCCGGGCCAACCAGCGAAAGGCGTGGAATACCGGTTTCTTTATCCCATGCTGGTTAACCAATCCGTATTTACCGGTGAACGGGCGCAGGCTCAGCCCACTTTCCTCGAAAATATCACTCACCGTCCACCACATGTAGGAGTCCACTAAGCCCGAGACGTCCTTGATGGTCTGCAACGCAAACGCGGCGGTGAACGCAGTATCCTTGCCATAAACATCTTCGTGGGCCGGCGATGAATTCCACTCCGTGAAATGGAGTTCCGCATTGGGGAAAGCAGAGGCGGCGATCTGCTCCCGAACCCGCTGAACATCGCCGACCATACCTTTCATGCCGCGGTAATACATCGGTCCATCCGGCACGCCGCGCACCAAGTCGGCATCGACGCAATAATGGTGGGTTGAAATGAAATCGAGCGGCACATGCTGCTCGGCACAGAACGCCAGCAGGTCGGGCACCCACATGGTTTTGGAGGTGGCGGGGCCGCCCACGCGCAACTGCGCATCCACGAATTTAACGGCGCGCGCGGTTTCGGCGTAGAGTTGAAAGTAGTCGGCCATCGAGCCGGTCCAAAACGTATTGTGCAAATCGGGCTCATTCCATACCTCGAAATGCCAGGTGTGCACCTCGGCGACGCCAAAGTAGTTAACCAGATGGGCAACGAAGCGGCGGACCAATCGCGACCACTGCGCCCAGTCTTTAGGCGGAGTGATATTGCCGCGGTAATCAAAAATCGTCTCTGCGCCGCTGGCCAGGCGGGTGGGCATGAAGCCCAACTCGACGAACGGTTTCATCCCCTGCGCGACAAAGAACTCGTAGATCTTGGTGGCGTTTTGAAAGTTAAGTTGAGGACCATCCGCCTCGTCCCCGTGGTGCACAACGCCAACGTAATCGCTAAAAATGCCGTGGAAACGGATACCGCCAAACCCGATTTCTTGTTGCGCTAGTCTAACGTGTTCACGGAAGTCCTCGCGCAAGGTGAGGTAGGCGTGGCAGGAGCCGACGCCGCGTTGGAAAAAACGATTAAAGGTCACCGAAGCCGCCGCGAGATCAACCGAGGTTAGGGTGGTCATAGGGCATTAATGATTCCCCCTATATCGGCACGCCTGACGATTAAATCGATCCGCCCCGAAACAAACTGCACTAAATTTATCACACCGCATAAGCACAATGACGCCTCGTCGTAACCTGCGACACGCCGCAGCGGATAGCTAAAACGGAAAAAATGCCGCGACTAACGCGGAGCGGTATCGAGGATCGCCCCGACAGTGTCGTCCAGTTCCCGAGCATCGATGGAATCATGCTCGAATTGGGCCAACGCCGCCTTGGCTGCCGACTCCTTACCCTTCTGTGCGACCTCGTAAAGCCTCCCCAAAGACACCATCGCATTGGCATAAAACGGATGGATTGCCGGCAGAGTTACACGAATCTGCTGACTGCGTTCGCCCAACTCGCGTTGGACCCACGGCTCTCGGCAAATTCGGTGGAGCTCACCCAACGGCACGACAAGCTCCTGGCCCTGCCGCACCCCCAGCCACCGACTTCGATCGGCCAGCCAGGCACGGGACTCGCTCGCCGTCATTACGGGAAGCATCCGTTTTTTCACCTGATGAGCGAACCCCGTCTGCCACCACAGATCCATGTCAGCTGTACTCGTCCAGAGCCCTGTGTAAATGCGTGGGAGCGTATCCAGCGCATTGGCACCACCCAAAACACCTCGTATCCACCGTTGCCACTGAGTTCCCGCAATTGATTCATCCTGCAGCTGTAAAAGCAGCCAGAGCGCCGCCAGTTCTCGCTCCCGTGACTCCTCGGCCCCGCGTCCCCATTGCAACACCGACGCCAGCGATGGTACCGAGGCAAGACGAAGCGAGTCCTGCCTATACATATCCATAATAGCCGGTCGCTCCTTCGCGCGGCTCAACCCAGCACAAGCATGCTCAAGCCATAACGGCACCGTGATCGAGCTAGTCGCTCCGTACCAGGATGCAGCCTGCCGCATTAGCAAACCATGGACCAACGCCCGTCTTACCAAGTTGGAATTGCCCCCTCCCTCCCAGCGCACCCTCACTGTGACCCTACCTGGGGTTTCCACCGTCACTGTAAAATCTGTCGGCGCACTCCACTGTGCAGCCGGGATCAAACGCACACTCACTGGAGTATTAAAACCGTCTGCGGGAAGCCCCAGCGGTTGAGTCAATGCCCCCCACACCGCGTGGCCCAAAACAAGCACCAGACGCGCGTCTGCCGCATCCATTACAATGATCTCATACTGCCCTGGGCGTGTATAAAAAACGCGCGGTGTCGCCCCCGTTTTCAGCGCGGCCGACGGGGCATCAGATTCCTCGTTTGCGCTGGCCAATCGCCCCTGAACAACAGCCATGAGGAACCAAAAAAATAACCCCAGTCGAATCACGGTACGATGACGTGCAACATACTATCCTCAACCGCCACAAGTTTTAATTTGAGCCACATAGTAGTCAGTTCCTCGGGCAGTTTTTGTGCCGCTAATGCACGCTGAATTAGCCACTGCGGCAACCCTGGGAACCGGTGCGTGGGCAGTGAACCAATATACAATTCGTCGGCAATAAACTCAAAGCCATTGGCACCGGGAGCAAACTTACCCCGCGCCTGAATCACGAAGGGGTGGGTCATCTCAAGCGCCTGAAACTTCCCGATAATCCCAACCTGCATCACGCCATCACGGATACGGAAATTCACCGACTCAGGCACCACCACCTTTGATGGATCGGAAGGAGCCTTTGCCGTCGCACTCGCCACCCATGCATTTAGCTCATCCTCGTTAAATAACACTTCCGCAGCACCACCCGCAGACAGCAATTGCTGTTTACGTGTCCACTGACGCGACTTGGTGGCGTTGACGTCACCTTTCAGAAAATAGACATCTCCGGCAACGGAGGCCTGGGTCGCGGGTGGTTTGGTTAAAATCTCAACCGGCTTGAGCACTAAATACAAGCAACCCAGTACAACGCCGAGCACGATGCCCATGAGGGCTCCCAGTGTGATTTCAAACAGTCCAGGGCCGTTGAGCGCTCGTTCAATGCGTTTTTGAGAAGCCATGAGGGGGAATATATAATTTAAAAGAGGATCTAGCAGCCAGTCACTAACTGATACGCACGTTCAACCACGGACGCGGCCCCTGCGCGACTCTTCGACGAAGCGGAATGAGACCGCATAGTAAGACCAACTCGCAGCCAGCCCGACAAAAATGGTGAACGTCATCAAGGGATAGCCGGCCACCAAAAAGCCGATTAGTGCGAAGGTAGGCACCCAAAAATAAAGCTTTGTTGAGCGTAGCATCGCCACCAGTACGCCAAGGCGAAACGCATCACGGAATTCTTCGTTGCGCTGATACTGATAAATGCCGGCCACGGTGAGCGGCCCTGCTAACATAACCGCCGGCACCAAGGGCAGATAAAGAAACGCCCCGTAGTTAAGGAAAAAATGCAGGGGCCAAACCAGCACCCAAGCCGTCAAAATCGGCACCAGTCCGAGCACCAAAAAAATGGCAAAAGCAGCCATCCCGTTCGTGAAAAGACGGCGCCAATCCCCCCACTCAGGGAAACCAAGTTCCTCCCCTCGCCGGGCCTGCTCGACCATGTTGAACAAGTAGCCGAACGCTAAAAAATGGACGACTGGGATGATCAGCAACAACGCCCCGACAACAGCTTTGAGAAACCACGACTGGTCGGAAAAGAGGCGTTTGCAAACTTGTTCGAGGGAAGGCATTGCGGAGTGCGTATATTTAACGCGAAACTAGCCACCAGCCGATGGACATCTCAATCAAATTAAACCAGCTGATCGCCCAGGTCGAAACCGCCATCGACCAACTCGTGCCCCGGTACGCCGGTGAAGACGCTGGTCCTGCGCGCATCCACGACGCTATGCGCTACAGCCTGCAAGCCGGAGGCAAACGCTTGCGGCCTGTTTTCGTCCTTTCATCCGCCGCCCTTTTTCGCCCTATCGTCTCCGCCATCCCCGCCGCCATCGCTTTGGAGTGCATCCACACGTATTCCCTCGTTCACGACGACCTGCCCTGCATGGACAACGACGACCTTCGTCGAGGCCGCCCCACGGCACACCGCCAATTTGACGAAGCCACCGCATTACTCGCCGGCGACGCACTCCTAACCCAAGCCTTTGTACTCCTTGCCACCCATTACAGTGCAACGCCCCGACTCGCGACTGCCCTAGTGGCCGAGTTAGCCGATGCTGCTTCCGGTTCCCGTTTAGTCGGCGGTCAAATGCAGGATCTCTTAGCCGAGAAAAAAAACAACGCGAGCGCCGCCGAGCTCGACTATATCCACCTCAACAAAACCGCAGCCATGTTGGAAGCTTCGCTGGTCATGGGCGGACTCGTGGGCGAGGCCGATTCCACCTCCTTGGCCAACTTACGCAGCGCCGGCCGCCACCTCGGGCTGGCGTTTCAAATCATCGACGACGTGCTCGATGCCACCGCTGACAGTGCGACCCTCGGCAAGACCGCCGGCAAGGATGCCAAGGCCGGCAAAACAACCTACGTAAGCCTGCACGGTATCGCGACCGCCCGCCAGCTGGCCCAAGAACAAACCGACGCCGCGCTGTCCTGCCTGCGCTCGCTCCCTGGCGAAACCGAGTTCCTCATCCAACTCGCTCAGGCCCTTTTGACCCGCGTAAAGTGACCCGCGCTTGGAGCCCCAGCGGATTACGATACCTTCACCCGAATACGACTGAACTCTTCGCAAAGCGTCAAAATCTCCTTGGCCGTGGTCATTTTAAGAGCCTCGGCGGCCAGTTTTTGCGCGTCACTTAAATTCATCGATCGGATCAGGTATTTGACAGCGGGGATCAATGGCGGAGACATACTCAACTCATCAATCCCGAGCCCAAGTAATAGCGGCGCATAAACTGCGTCACCTGCCATCTCGCCACAGACACTGACTTTTATTTTTTGGCTGTGCGCCTGTTCCACCACCGACTTGAGGGTGCGAATGACCGCCGGATGCGTCGGCTCGTAAAGATGGGCAATCTTATCGTTCACCCGGTCGATCGCCAAAAGATACTGGATCAGGTCGTTGGTCCCGATGCTGAAAAAGTCGCAATCACGTGCCAGTAAATCAGCGGTGATCGCCGCACTCGGGATTTCAATCATCGACCCGACTTGGAGATTGGGGTTGAAGGCGATCTTCCGCGTCGTGAGCTCCTCCTTGCACTCCGCTAGAACGGCATTGGCTCGGGCCAATTCTTCGCGACCGCTGATCATCGGATACATCAGGCGAATTTCGCCGTGGATGCTGGCGCGCAGAATGGCGCGCAACTGATCCTTGAAAATCTTCGGATTATCCAAGCAGAAGCGGATCGCCCGATAACCTAGGAAGGGGTTGTCCTCCTTCGGGAAAAGATGAGCGTGCCCCGCCATGGGCTTGTCGCCGCCAAGATCGAGCGTCCGGATAACCACGGGGGCCGGAGCGAGCGCTTCGGCAATGGCCTTGTAGGCGAGGTACTGCTCGTTCTCGCTCGGGATCCGCCCCGAGCTGAGGTAAAGAAACTCCGTGCGGAACAACCCCACGCCGTCCGCCAGATACTCTTTCACCAAAGCGGCTTCATCCACCTTCTCAATATTGGCTCGCAGTGCGATCGCCACCCCGTCGAGTGTAACCGCCGGACGGCGATTGGCCTCCATCAAACGCTGCTCATAACCTTTTTTCTGAAGCTGGATCTGCCCGTAACGAAACAGTGTTTGCTGCGATGGGTTGATGATCACCACGCCCTCGTACCCGTCTACCAAAAGCCAATCACCGGACTGAACCTGCTTAGTCAAATCGCGGAGACCGACCACCGCCGGCACCTTCATGGAGCGGGCGACGATCACCGCATGACTGGTCTTGCTTCCTGAATCGGTGACGATCGCTAGCGCCTGCGAACTATCAATCCCTGCCGCATCGGACGGGGATACATCGTTGGCTACGACCACACGCTTTTCCACCAACTGGCTTAGATTTTGACTCGACTGACCGAGAAGATTTTGGAGTACGCGTTGGGCCACATCGCGGATGTCGCAGGCGCGTTCACGCAGGTATTCGTCGTCAATCTCGGCGAAGGCCTTGATGTAACGCTGTGAGACTTTGTCGAAGCAGGTCTCAATGTTTTTTTCGCTAGTCTCGAACTCGCGAATCGTCTCCGAAATGAGTGCTTGATCCTCCAATACCAAAAGGTGTGCATCGAAAATCTGGGCCTCCTCGGCTCCTAGATTTTTGTCCACCTCGGCCATGATTTTTTGAATCTGCTGGCGCGTAACGACGATCGCCTGCTCGAAACGCGCAATTTCAGCCACGCGTTTCTCAAGCTCCACGTCGTAGGAGGGCACCTCAACATCGCTTTGGATATACAAAAACGCCTGCCCATAAACAATTCCGTGCGAGGCGGATATGCCTTGCACCAATGTCTCTGGTTTAACGGTTTTTACCACGGGCATTTAGATGAGTCGGTGGGTCGGGGCTGACCTCATGACGCACACCGATAACGACTTCGCGTTGCGCTGGGTCAACTCGCTTTTACGCTCAAAACCGGTGTTTTTCGGTCCAGTCGTTCAGGTTAGGTGCCTAGCCAAAGTTTGGCCGTGTGGAAATGCCCCCGCCCGCAGTCACATACCAGAACCGGATATGAATCGAATTTTGATGATGCCAACACTGAGCTGGTCAGCCGCCAACACAGCCTCCGCCGCTTTTCATCGAACGAGGATAACCAATTATTCAACCCAGCCCCTCTTAACTTTAAAGAAGTTAAGAGGGCTGACGGTAAATCACCGTAAGACCACCAGCAGCTTGGCAAACAAGGCATTCACCCGCGCCTGATTATCGCGCACTAGGTCCTTGAAGCGCGCGAAGTCGATGGCTGCCCCGTCCACCAAGCCGTTCGCGTAGTTGTCCACGATGGCGAGCGAGTTGTAATTCAACCCCAATTCCGTGCACAGATCGGCCTCGTGGGCGAGGGTCATACCCACCACGTCGCCCCACTGGCGAATCACGCGGATCTCGGCCTGCGTCTCAAAGCGCGGCCCGCGCATCTGCACATACACCTGGCCGGTCTGAATCTGGAACTCAGGTGCAAGTTCCGCGACCAGCAGGGGGACAAGGTTGTTGGCGATACCGGGCGAGCCGCCCTTAAGTTCGTCGTCAAAGTAGGTCGCCGGCCCCTGCTGCAGCGCCACGTAATCGGAGCACGACACCAGCGACCCCGGGGGCAAATCCGCGCGCAGCGAGCCCACCGAGTTGAGCGCCACCACGTCACGACAGCCGAGGTCGGCGATGGCACGGAAATGCGCGCGGTGGTTGATAGTGTGCGGTGGCAGCGGCACGCCGAAACCATGACGGTTGAGTAAAACGCACGCGCCATCGGTTTTATAAGTGACCACCCCGTATTTAGTCTCGACGCGGCGCACCTCCCAAGCCGAGAACAGCGGCGAATTTACGATGCTCGTACCACTTATGAATGCGATGCCCATGCATCGACTCACGCCCTCCGCCCTCGCGTTGACAACGCGAATCAGCCGCAGCGGAAAAATCGGTGTCGCGCTGCTTGCTCTCGGCTTAAACGGCTGCTCCACGCCCGGCCCCAACCACACCTACGTCGCCAGCCGGGCCGAAAATCCGGTGATGGACATGCATCCGATAAATCCCTCGGTGGCCGTGCCCACCTACCTTCGCGCCGCAAATACCCTTTACGGCATCGCTTACGACCCATTTACCGACCACCTCTTTCTACGCGTTTATCCCGGTAACTTTATCCGCGTCATCGACCGTCCGGCGCGAAAAATAAAACGTAATTTTACCGTCGCCGGCTTGCCCGAAGGTGGCGGTGATTTGGCGATTCGCTCCAGCGACCGCCACCTCTTTTTCGCACACCCCACCCTGCCCGCCGTAGTCGAAAGCACGCTTTACGGCCAGTTCGTGGAAACCATCATCTTGGACACTCTTGTTAGCCCGCCCGCCGGGGTCGCTTACGATCAGAAAAAGAACCTGCTCTATATTCTCGCTAAGGGTAAACCGGCGCAGATTTACACCCACGATCTTACGGGAAAACGACTCGGCTGCGTCACGCTTGATCGCAACGTAATCCAGCAATCACTCGCCTACGATTCAGTCTCCGCTGAAATCTACGTGCGATTGAGCGATGAACCGGCGATCGGGGTGTTTAACATCCTAGGCAAATGGAAGCGCTCGATTCCCCTCTCGACGAGCGACCCGAGCGGAGCGTTTATCGACGTGGGACCGCGTTCGCTCTTACGCCTGTTTTAACCGAAATAAGTCCCGCTCACTGCCCAATATCGTCTGCCCCGCTGGTCGAAAAACGCATTGCAAGGCGGCTTGTCAAAGCCCCCAGACCCTACCTAACTCGCCCTTTTTCTCATGCCCAACTCGCCCGGCTCCATCCCTCACCACGTCGCCATTATTATGGATGGCAACGGGCGTTGGGCCCAACAACGCGGTTTGCCACGCATCGAGGGCCATCGGCGCGGAGTCGAAACCGTGCGCACCATGATCGACGCCACCAAGGCGCTCGGTGTGCGTTATCTGACGCTTTACGCCTTCTCAGTCGAAAACTGGAAACGCCCCGCAACCGAGGTGGGCGCGCTCATGGGCCTGCTCGAATTTTTCCTCAAACGAGAATTGTCCACGTTGGTGCGCGATCAAATCCGCCTGCGCACCATTGGCCGCACCGACCAACTGCCCGAGGCGGTGCGCAGGCAACTCGACGCCACCATCGCCGCCACTGCCCACTTCACCGAATACACGCTGGTACTCGCGCTTAACTACGGTTCGCGCACCGAGGTGGTCGACGCCGCCCGCGCCTACGCCGCAGCCCTCGCCGCCGGGACAATCCAAGCCGACGACAACTCGTGGGAAAGCTTCGCCCGCCACCTTTACACGGCCGATTTGCCCGACCCCGACCTGGTCATCCGCACCTCGGGCGAATACCGCGTCAGTAACTTCATGCTGCTCCAGGCTGCCTACGCCGAATTTGTATTCACTCCGGTACTTTGGCCTGACTTTGGTCCCGCCGAATTGGAGGCCGCAGTCACAGCCTACGGTAAACGCGAGCGCCGCTTCGGGCAGACCAGCGAACAACTCAAACCCGACGCCTCCCGCTAACCAAAAAAAACGTGGCCAAACGCATTTTTAGCACCCTCATTCTTTGGCTCATCGTCCTTGGGGCCATGTATTTTTTCCAGACCAAGGGCGGCATCGTGCTCGCCGTCCTGGTGAGCGCCTTCACCCAGCGCGAGTTTTACCAGATGGTAACCCGCATGGGCCACGCGCCCTTCACCAAGTTGGGCCTGA
Source organism: Opitutaceae bacterium (assembly GCA_947471115.1). Classification (GTDB taxonomy): domain Bacteria; phylum Verrucomicrobiota; class Verrucomicrobiia; order Opitutales; family Opitutaceae; genus Rariglobus. The sequence goes on from CANIXX010000004.1 coordinate 27,113, forward strand.
TCTTGGGCGCACTGATCACGGTCTCCCCGCTGCTCTCGACGAGCGCACCGTTGTTCACCCCGGAAAACATCCTCGCGCTCGCCGCTATTCTTTTTGCCATCCGTATCGTCGGCGAGCGAAACTCCGAGAACCGCGTCGAGTCGCTCGGCTGGACGCTCTTCGGTCTGATCTACGTGCCGTTCATGCTGCAGTTTCTTGTGCGCATCCTGCTGCTTGAAGGCCCCCATGCGCAAAACGGTCTCGCGCTCGTCTTGTGGCTGATTGCCGTATCCAAGTTCTGCGATGTGGGTGCACTGCTCACCGGCATGGCACTGGGTAAACACAAAATGGCACCGGTCATCAGCCCCAAGAAAACATGGGAAGGAGCGGTCGGCGGCCTGCTAACCTCGGCCGCCCTAGGTGGCGGTATCGCGTGGGGCTTCGGTAGTTATTACCCAACCACACTCACGCCGTGGCTGGCGGCGGCCATCGCGTTGCCCGTGGCAGGCCTCGGTATCATCTCCGACCTCGTTGAGTCAGTCATCAAGCGTCGCGCCAACACCAAGGACTCCGGCACCACCATACCGGGCATCGGCGGCATGTTCGATTTATCCGACAGCCTGATCCTGACCGCCCCCGCCGGCTACCTGATCTTCTGCCTGCTGTAATTACTCGTTCTCGGCCATTGAGAACTCTGAAAGAGAACGAGAACGAGTAAGAAAAACGAGAACGATGACCGCGCCAATCCTATCCAACACCCGCAAACGCGTTGTCCTGCTAGGTGCCAGCGGCTCGATCGGTGAAAACACTCTGCGTGTCATCGCGGCCCATCCGGACAAACTGGAGCTGGTTGCAATAGCCGCACGCGGCCAGTGGGAGAAACTCGCCGCCATCGCCCAACAGTTCCGCGTGCCGCACGTCGGTCTGTTCGACGACACCGCACTCGCCGCCGCACGTAACTCCGGTGCATTTGCCTCCGGCACCCAGTTTCACGGCGGCCTGGCCGGACTCACCGATTTGGCCCGCCTGCCCGAGGCTGACACCGTGCTGGTTGCGGTGGTCGGAACGACCGGCCTCGCACCGGCCCTCGCCGCACTCGCCGCAGGCAAAGACCTTGCCCTCGCCTCCAAGGAAATCCTCGTGTTGGCAGGTAAGTTTGTGATGGCTGCCGCACGTGCCAGCGGGGCCCAACTGCTCCCCGTCGACAGTGAACACAACGCGGTTTTCCAATGCCTCCAAGGCCACAGCGCCGCTGATGTCGCCCGCATCACGCTGACGGCCAGCGGCGGCGCGTTTCGCGACTGGCCCGCCGAACGCCTGGCTCACGCCACCGTGGCCGATGCTCTCAAACACCCCAACTGGTCGATGGGCCCGAAGATCACAGTCGACTCGGCCACGCTCGCCAACAAGGGGCTCGAACTGATCGAGGCCCAGCAGCTCTTCGGTCTGCGCCCCGAGCAATGCCACGCCGTCATCCACCCGCAAAGCATCGTGCATGCTCTGGTGGGGTTTAACGATGGCTCGATGATCGCCCAACTCTGCCCGCCATCGATGACCTTTCCCATCCAGCACGCATTGCTTCACCCGACCCGAGCGCCCGGCGTTGAGACCGCACTGGATTTTAGCCGCCTCCTCTCGCTGGAGTTCCGCCCCATCGACGAAAGCCTTTTCCCCATGCTGCGAATCGCCCGAGAAGTCATGTATGCCGGCGGAACCGCCCCTGCCATCTACAACGCAGCCAACGAAGTGGCCGTGGCCGCCTTCCTCGATGCGCGCCTGCCGTTTGTGGGAATCCCCCGCGTGGTAGCGCAAACTTTGGAGAAACTCCCCTCCAGCGAACCCGACGATCTGGCCACCGTTTTAGCGGTCGATGCCGAAGCCCGCCGCATCGCCGCAGAGCAACTGTGAGAACCATGAATCACTGAGCTGGTGTCATCGCTGCCTTGCTCAACAGGCGTTCAAACTTGAGCGTTGGACGTTGAACGTTTTCCGCCTCCGCCCACTTTAAGCCCTCTGGCCTACTCGCTACTCACTACTCGCTATTCACTACTTTAATCCCACCACCGTGGATATTTTAAACACCCTCACCTCCAACCTCTGGTCGATCCTGCTCATCGCGGTCTTTTTCGGCGGCTCGATCTTCGTCCACGAACTCGGCCACTTCCTTGCCGCGCGTCGTCGCGGCGTGATCGTCGAGCGCTTCTCAATCGGCTTCGGCCCGAAGATTTTTTCGTGGAAAGGCAAAGACGGCGTCGAATACCGCCTGTCTTGGCTCCCGCTGGGCGGCTACGTCGCCCTACCCCAACTCGCCGATATGCGCAGCATCGAGGGCGAAGCCCGTACCGACCTGCAAAAGCTACCACCTCCCGGCTACGCGACCCGCATGATCGTCTTCGGCGCAGGCGCGTTTTTTAACATCCTGTTCGCCCTCGCCCTCGCCTGCATCATCTGGAAAACCGGCCTGCCGACCAGCAGCGAGCAAGCCACCACCCGCATTGGCTACGTGGTTGACCAACTCACCACCTCCGATGGCCAGCGCGTGACCAGCCCCGCCAGCGAGGCCGGCCTACGCATCGGGGACATCGTCCGCGCCATCGACGGCCGTAAAACCGAGACCTGGCAGGAGCTCATGCAAGTGTTAATCACCAGCGCCGGGCGCACCCCAGACGGTCGGCGCGAAGCCGCGTTTACCATTGAGCGTGACGGCAAGTTAATCGACCTGCGCGTGTATCCGGTAATTGCTGGCAACGACAAGGATCGCCGCGTCGGCATCGCCCCTGGTTATGAACTCATCGTGCACGCCACGACTCCCGCAGGCCTGGCCGCCACCGCCGGGTTCAAACCCGGCGACCGCCTCATCACCCTCGACGGCACGCCCATTCTTAACATCCAGACTTACGGTGAAATCCTCACGCGCTCCACCGAGCGTGCCGTCAGCGCGAGTATCCAACGCGGAACCGAAACCGTCGCGCTGATCATTCCTTCCCGCGCCGCCGCCAAGGAACCCGCCGAAATCGGCCTCACCTTTACCACCGAAACGAGCTTGGTGTACCCGAACCCGTTCAAACAAATCGGCGACGTTCTCGGCATGACTTACCACACCTTCGCCAGCCTGATTAACCCGCAATCCGACGTGGGTATTTCCAAGCTCAGCGGCCCGGTCGGTATCGCTCGCGTCTTCCACATGGCCGCGCAGTCGGATATCCGCTACGTGCTCTGGTTCACGATCCTAGTTAACATCAATCTGGCGGTGTTTAACCTGCTGCCGATCCCTGTGCTCGACGGCGGTCACATGCTCTTCGCCACGCTTGGCAAGCTACGCGGACGCGCCCTGCCCCACGAATTCATCGCCACCGCCCAAAGCGTTTTTATGGTGCTGCTGTTTTCGATGGTCATTTATGTGACCTTTTTTGACGTGCGACGCTGGAACCGAGACGCCCGCCCCGAGCGCTCCGAACAAACCGCCCCCGCCAAGTAAACAGCGCAGTCCACGCAGCGGCTTGGCTTGCACAACAGCACCATCGCCAACCATGTCGCGCCGCACATTTGCCCTGATTTTCACGCTCGTATGGCTCATCAACGGACTGGCGTGCAAAGTCCTTGATCTGGTCCCGCGCCACCGCGCCATCGTAGGCCGAATTCTCGGTGAAACCCACGCCCTTGCACTGACCCGAGCCATTGGCCTGAGCGAAATCATCATGGCCGTGTGGATCTATACGCAGTGCAAATGGCGCTGGTCGGCCACCGCACAGATCATCGTGGTGCTCACCATGAACGTGATCGAATTCATACTCGCCCCCGATCTACTCCTGTTTGGCCACTGGAATGCCCTCATCGCGCTCACCTACACGGCGATCGTCGCCTACGCCGGATTCGTTCAAGCAGCGCCCCAAGTTTCCACGCGTCCATGAAAACCCCGCTTCAACGCAACCCCTTCGCGGTCGAGGCTTGGTTTGATTTCTCCCTCACCCTCACTTTTGCGGTCCCGAAGGACGAACTGGCCGCACGTCTCCCCGCCTGCCTTGAAGCGGAAACCTTTGACGAGCGCTGGGCATTTCTAGCGGTTGCCATCGTCCAAACCCGCCACCTTCGCCCGCAAGGCCTGCCCGCCTTCTGCGGCCAGGACTTCCTGCTGGCTGGCTATCGCCATTTCGTTAGCTACCGCAACGTGGAGGGTCGACGTTTGCGCGGACTGCAAATTATCCGCTCCGAAACCGACCGGCGCACCATGGCCTTTTTCGGCAATTTACTCACACCCTACCACTACACTCACAAGCCGCTAAAGATGGATATACTCGACGGCGTCTTTCACGCGACCGATGCATCCAACGGATTACATATCTCAGCATCCGCTGCCGATGAAAAATCCCCGCTGCCTTCCGGTTCCCCCTTCAAATCGTGGAAAGACGCACGGCGATTTTGCGGCCCGTTGCCCTTCACCTTTAGTCACGACCCGATCAAGCGGCGGGTGCTCATTATAGAGGGAGTTCGAGAACAATGGAAACCGTCTCCCATGAGCGTTCACGCCTGCCACATACCGAGTCTCGCCCACTTTGGTTTCAGTGAAACGCGACTCGCCTGCGCATTCATGGTGCGCGACATCCCGTACCACTGGAAAAAAGGCCGTTATGAACGGGTCGCACCACTATGAAAAGGTCGCCGTTTCAAGGAGTCGCCACAGTCGTCCGCTTCAACTGGCATCTCTACGCCATCGCCCTGTTAACGACGGCCCTGCTCATCATTCTAGCGATCGTGGGGCCCGGCGGGTTGGCTCCCTATAGCGTCACTCTGGCGAGTCTCGTTATTCTATCAACCGGACTCTCGCTGGGAGCCACGTGGCTGGCCTACGACGCTTGCGGACTCTACACACTTACTTGGCTACGTCCTTGGTTACCCACGCACGGCAAGGCGGCCAATATTCATGCAGGGTTTGATGAAACCACGCGCCTCTTGCGCGCCGCATTTCCGAACCTGACCTGGCGTGTTTTTGATTTCTACGATCCAGTCCAACACACCGAAGTCTCTATTCGCCGAGCCCGACGCGCGGCCACGCCTCCAGCCGATACCGTTAGCATCTCCACGCGCAACCTTCCCCTTGGCCCCCATTCATTGGACCGGATACTGCTGTTTCTTGCTGCCCACGAAATCCGCGATCCAGCAGAGCGAACCGCGTTCTTCGCTGAACTGCATCATGCCCTCACCCCCGACGGTCTGCTCATCGTAACAGAACACCTGCGCGATCTGCCTAACATCGCGGCCTACAATCTGGGTGCCTGGCATTTTCACAGCAAAGCCACGTGGTTAACCGCCTTCAGATCCGCGCATTTCGACCTCGTCGCCACATTTCATCCCGCCCCTTTGATCACCACCTTCATCCTTAAAAAACATGGAAACCCTGCTTAAAATCGCCGGGGGAATTCTCGTAGGGTTGGCCGTGCTCCATGCCTTTTTCCCCACCTATTTTAAATGGAAGGACGAGCTGCGCACGATCACTCCGCTTACGCGCCAGATTCACTACATCCATACCTTCTTTATTGCACTCACCGTTTTGCTAAACGGGCTCCTCTACCTGACCTGCACGACGGAGCTGTTAACCACCCCGCTCGGCCACCGGATATCGCTCGGTTTTTTCATTTTTTGGGGATGCCGACTGATCCTACAATTTTTCGGCTACTCGACCTCTCTCTGGAGGGGAAAACCGTTTGAAACCTCGATGCACATCCTGTTTTCAGTGCTCTGGTTGTTTCTCACGGCGGTCTTTGGGTTCGCAGCCTTCAGCCATTTACCAGCCGAATAAGCTGGAACCGCGAATCCCGACCCGAGCGCTCCGAACAGACCGCCCCCGCCAAGTAAACAGCGGAGTCCGCGCAGCGGCCAAATTTAGCTCCAACGCGTGCTTGCGAAGGGCGCTTCCGCCCGTGTTGCCTAAACGCTGTGTCGTTCGCCGCCTCAGACTTCGTCCACCTCCACGTTCATACCGATTACAGCCTGCTCGACGGGGCCTGTCGGATCGACCGGTTGATGGAGCGCGCCGACGAGCTGGGCATGAAGGCCATGGCCCTCACCGATCATGGCAACATGTTTGGCGCGATCGAGTTCTACAACGCAGCCAAGTACAAAGGCATCAAGCCGCTGATCGGTTGCGAGATCTACATCGTCGAAACTTCGCGCCTCGAAAAAGCCGGCAAATCGGAGGATGGTAAAAACTATTACCACATGGGGTTGCTGGCCAAAAACCTCACCGGCTACCAGAACCTGCTCAAACTCGTCTCCGATGCCCACCTCAAGGGGTTTTACTACAAACCGCGCGCCGACCTCGAAACTCTCGCCAAATACGCCGACGGCCTGATCGGTTTCACCGGCTGCCTCGCCGCCATCGTCCCGCAGCACCTGCTGCATGATCGCTACGATGCGGCGCGTGCCGCCTGCGGGCGTTTCGTCGAAATCTTCGGCCGTGAAAACTTCTTCGTCGAGATCCAGGACCACGGTATCCCCGAACAGCTTAAAATCATCCCCGACCTGCTCAAACTCAGCGAGGAGTTCGGCCTGAAGGTGATTTGCACCAACGACGTTCACTACGTGCGCCACGAACACGCCGCGCCCCACGACGCCATGTTGTGCATCCAAACGGGTGCCAAGATCGAAGAGGAGAGCCGCATGAAGTTCTCCGGTGATCAGTTCTACCTCAAAACCGCCGATGAGATGTTTAAGCTTTTCGGAGAACGCCCGGATTCCCTCACCAACACGCGTCTTGTCGCCGACATGTGCGACCTGTCGATTCCGTTCCCCAAAGGCTCCGAGCGCTACCCGCGCTACCCGCTGCCGCCCGAAATCAAGTCGGCCCACACCGCAGCCAGTTACGTTCACCAGCTTTGCGTCGAGGGTCTCAAAAAACGCTACCACTTCAACTACGACACGGTCGCTGTCCGCGACATCGTCGCCCCGCGCCTGGCCAAACTCGTCGATTTGCCACCTGGCCAAAAACCCCAGCCGCCGGACTACTCCGGACTTTCGCCCGAAGAGCTGCTCGTCGTGCGCACCGGCTACGAGCTATCCATCATCAACGTCACCGGCTTCGTCGACTACTTCCTGGTCGTCTGGGATTTCATCGCGTGGGCCAAGGTCCAAAACATCCCGGTCGGCCCCGGTCGTGGTTCGGGTGCCGGTTGCCTCGTCGCCTATCTGCTGGAAATCACCAACGTTGACCCAATCCGCTTCGGCCTGCTCTTTGAGCGCTTCCTCAACCCCGAGCGCGTTTCGCCACCGGACTTCGACATCGATTTCTGCATGCGTCGGCGCGAAGAGGTCATCAACTACGTGCGCGATAAGTACGGCCGCGACTGCGTGGCCAACATCATCACCTACGGCACGCTCGGCGCCAGGATGGTCATCCGCGACGTCGCCCGGGTAAACAATCTGCCCTACGCCGAAGCCGCCCGCCTCGTCACGATGATCCCCGACGAGATCAGCATCTCGCTGGAGGACGCCCTCACCAAGTCCGCCGATCTGCGCAATGAGGTGGAGCGCAACCCGGTCGCCAAAAAGATTATCGCCTCGGCTCGCGTGCTCGAAGGCATGGTGCGCAACACCGGTAAACACGCCGCCGGCATCATCATCACCGACCAGCCGCTCGACGACTTCGTGCCGCTCACCCTGCAGGAAGGCGACGTCACCGTGCAGTTCGATATGAACGCGGTCGGCAAGCTCGGGCTGCTGAAGATGGACTTCCTTGGCCTGAAGACTCTCACCGTCATCGCCGACGCGGTGGCTAACGTCCGGCGTACGGTTAACCCGACCTTCGACATCGAGACCATCACACTCGAGGACCCTAAAACCTACGAACTGCTCAACGTCGGCAAAACCGTCGGCGTGTTCCAGCTGGAGTCCGGCGGCATGCAAAACGCATCCCGCCAGGTGGGTATTTCCAACATTGACGACATCAACGCGATCTCGGCGCTTTACCGCCCCGGTCCGATGGCGTTCATCCCCGACTACGCCCGCGGTAAAAAGGATCCCTCAACCATCATCTACCCGCACCCGTTGCTGGAGCCGGTGCTGAAGGAAACCTACGGCATTATCGTCTACCAGGAGCAGGTGATGGAGTGCGCGAAGGTGATCGGCGGCTACACCCTCGGCGGCGCTGACATGCTGCGCCGCGCCATGGGTAAAAAGGACGTCGAGGGCATGGCCAAGGAGCGCGTCAAGTTCGTCGAAGGCGCCGGCCGCCTGCACAAGATCTCCGAGGTCAAAGCCAACGAAATCTTCGACCTGCTCAACAAGTTCGCCCAGTACGGTTTCAACAAATCGCACTCGGCCGCCTACGCGATCGTCGCCTACCAGACCGCGTTTTTGAAGGCCAACTACCCAGTGCAATTCATGGCCGCCGTGCTCACCGCCGAGCTGGGCAACTCCGAAAAGGTGTCGCACTTCGTCGCCGAAGCCGAAGCCATGGGTTTGGTCGTGCTCGGCCCCGATGTGAACGAATCCCGCGACGCGTTCACCCCCGTCGGCGACAAACTCCGCTTCGGTATGGCCGGCATCAAAGGCGTGGGCGAAGGTGCCGCGCTCAAGGTCATCGAGGAGCGCGAACGCAACGGCCCGTTCGTCGATTTCAACGACTTCGTTACCCGGGTGGACGGCAAGGCGCTCAACAAGCGCGTACTCGAAAATCTGGTGAAAACCGGAGCCTTCGACTTTTCCGGCGCGTCGCGCAAAAAGCTTTTCGACAACATCGACAACGCGCTGGCCACCGCCGCCGCCAACGCCCGCGACCGCGCCTCCGGCCAGAGCGGCTTTTTCGACATGCTCGCGGAAGAGCCCGCGCCAAAGAAAACCCGCGCCGCCGCGCCCGCCGCCAAGCTCACGTCGATGAGCGCGGAGGAGGACGATTTCACCGCCACCGAACGCCTCCAGTTTGAGAAAGAGCTGCTCGGTTTCTACGTCACCGGCCACCCGATGAACGCCTACATCGGCTTGGCCGACGCGCTCGACACCTGTGCGCCGGGCGACCTGCTCAATCTAGGCGACCGCGTCGAGTTCCGCCTCTGCGGGCTATCCAGCAACCTAGTTAAACGGCTGGCGAAAAAAGATAACCGGCCGTGGTACATGTTTACCCTGTCGACGCGCAGTGCCTCGCTGCCGCTCAACATGTTTGCCGACGCCACGGCGAAGTTTGCCATCAACCTCGCCGAGAACGCGCAGGTCGCGATTTTGGGCAACATCATCGTCGGACAGGAAGGCCCACGTATCAACGTGAAGGAATGTCGGCCGCTGGACGCCTACGTCATGTCGAACGTGCGACGAGTAATCTGGCTGCTGCACCCGCACCACCCGCAGTTAAACGAGTTCCTGCATACATTGCGCACCACGCTCGACAAAGCAGCCGGTGAAACCAAGACGAGCCTCGGCTTCGTGTTTGAGGACCGTATCACGGCGTTTTCCGAGGTGAGCGGGGCGCTCGGCTGGAAGCTGACTCCGGCTAAGTTCCAAGAGCTACGCCAGCATCCGGCGGTGGCGGGCGTTCAGCTTGAGACCAAGCACCTGGAAATCGCCGACGACCGCAAGTGGGGCGGGAAGAAGAAATTTTCCAACGACTGAGGACCGAACAGGAGGGTTCTTCGCCCGTTTCAGCGGGTTTTTTAATGGAGCTCAAGCACTCGGCATCTTGAGTGGTATCACAGAGGAAATCTGGAGCAATCCACCTCGCCCCAACAACGCAGAGTGGCCGCAAAGAGGCACAAACGACGCAAAAAACGGAGGCCCCTTTTTTTGCGACTTCTGCGCTTTTTTGCGGCTAAATTCCCTGCTGTTCCCCCGAATCGGCGGACACGATTTGAGCTCTTGTTTTCTGCCGATCAAGGAACCGATCGCGATGGTCGGCTCCAGAGTTCGGGCTAAACGACGCCCGCCCGCCCGCCTACCACTTTCGTGAGCTCTCCAACACTTTGACGCAGTGAGTCGGCTTGCACGCTGAGCGACTCGGCGACTTTGGCGCCTTCCTCAGTTTGGACTACACTCGCTTGCACAATCGCGTCCATCTGGGTGACCGAGTTATTGAGCATCACAATGCCTTGGGTCTGCTCGTCCGAAGCGAGTGAGATTTCGGCGACCAAGTCATCCACTGCGCGTGATTTTTCGGCGATATCGCGTAACCGACTCGACACTTGGCCACAAATCGCGACGCCACGGTTACTCTTATCCAAAGAATCGGCGAGTTTGACGGCGGTCTCCTTGGACGCACTCGCACTGCGTTGGGCGAGCGCACGAACCTCTTCGGCAACCACCGCAAAACCAGCCCCCGCTTCACCGGCACGGGCAGCTTCAACCGCTGCATTGAGCGCCAAAATATTGGTTTGGAAGGCAATTTCGTCGATGGTTTTGATGATTTTTGAAATTCCCATACTGGACACCTTTATCGCCTCCATCGCCGTGTTCATCGATTCCACTTCACCCGTGCCAGCTTCGGCGGCGGTGCGGGATTCACTGGCGATAAGCTTGGCCTGCTGCGCCGCTTCAGTGTTCCGCTTAGCCATACTGGCAATCTCATGGAGCGCTGAGCTGGTTTCCTCCAGCGAGGCGGCCTGAGTGGATGCGCCTTCGGCCAACATACGCCCCGATTCCGACATCTGCGTGGCGGCGGATAGGACCGAGTCCGAACTGACATGCAGGTTTTGAGCAATATTCGAAATGCGACGACTGATACGACGGGCAATCATGAATGCCACAGCGCCACCCACCAGAATGCTCAAAGCCGAAACTCCCAAACTGACCTTCGAGGTCAAATTGATCTGATGGGCAATGGTATCCTGCCCGGAGGCAAATTCGACCTCGGCAAAATGACGTAACTTCCCCACCTGCTTCTCAACCAAGATAATACGATCTTCAAAGAAATCGGTGTCGGTACCGGCTGCCGCGTTGGCTAGGGCAAGATCACAGGACTTGTCGAACTGCACGACCAGCGCGCCCAACAACTCTTGGGCAGCGGCATCGAGTTCGCGTTTCTTTAATGCAGCAACCCCCGCATTAAACCGGGCCCGACCAATGAAATTCAAATCGGCCACCGACTCCGAAAATAAAACAAGCAGAACAGGCCGCCCCAGCTCAGCGAAAGCCTTGGCGTCAATTACGCCCAGAGCACTGGAACGTCGGTAGACTTTGGAAAGTGCTTCACGCTCTTCTGCCAAGCGTTTCATCGTGCCGAGGCGGGCATTCGCCAGATCAAAAGCCTTATCAGCGGCCCCACCTAGTTCAACCATATCGGTGGCGAGTTTCCCCACCAATTCGCCTACCGTGAGCGGAGCCACCGCCTCTTCGGTCTTAACCTCGTCCGCTTTCGGCTTTGTCGTATCTACTTTCGTCTTAGTTTCGTCTGCTTTCGTCTTTGTCTCGTCTACTTTCGTCTTAGTTTCGTCTGCATTCGTCTTAGTTTCGTCTACTTTTGACGCTACAACAGGAATCACTCTGTTGTGCAGCGACTTATAATTATCCCCCGCAAACTCCTTTATAATAACATTAACCGCAGTCAGCTTGCCTCGACTGGCCGCCTGAAGGGTTGCGATGTCACTGAGTTGCTTGGCTGAAAACGCCTTAAACACATCTTGTCGCAGCCCGCCCGTCAGCTCAACGACTTGCACCGTCGACTGTAATAAAGGGATATGAACACTACCGGCCTGGTTTACCGAGCGCTGGATACCCCCCAACTCGAAATATACTAAAGCCACGACTAAGACGAAGCCTATGGCCACTACACCAACCGCACTAAGAATTTTACGGAGCATGGGGGGGGGGGGGAATCGGATGATTGAGACGATGCGTTGTGCTTATACCAAAAGCTAAATGGTTTTAGACTTTGTTTGGATAAGGGAGGGACGACCTCTGTGTCGTCCGTGCCTCGATCCAGACCACACGGAGGTGGTCCCTCCCAATGCCTAAATTCAAAGAGACGTTGGTATTACTGGGGCATTTAGGTAATACGCAGACAAAAAACAGGCGCCGACTCTACAACAGCAGGCCTATTTGGTTAACCTTTCGGCGCTGGAGAAGCCCGGTAATACCGAGGAACTCATCAACTGCGAAACGAACATCACTATATATATAGTAAACCTGAACGAAAAGCCGGGAGAACGCCGATCGCCATCGACCGGCGACATCAACCGAAGCTTATTTCGACAGATGAGTGACGAGTGCAATGGACTGCTCAATGCCCTCACTCATTTCCTCTTTCATATCTTTAAGATAGGACTCTTTTTTATCCTTATCGTAGGATTGGGCGGCCTTGAGAACCAACAAGGGATGTACGATAGCGTGAATCGGATCGGTGAAATGCTCATTATCCTCATTCTTCATATCTAATCCAACCTCATGGCCAGGCTTTGCGAAATAACCAAGGTCATGCCACTCGGTCAACAACTCGTCGTAACCGAGTTTTTTCATTTCAGGGATATTCGTAATCACCGCATTAAGCAGCTTAGCCCCAGCTGGGTAAGCTTTAATATAAGCCTGAGCTAGAATCGTGGATTCAGCGACCAAGACATCAACTTTGGCAGTGACGGTGGCGAGATCGACTTTTTGGGCGATCACCATGTCGACGACCGATTTACCAGCCGCTTGATATTTGGCTCCG
>CANIXX010000005.1 GCA_947471115.1 Opitutaceae bacterium
AAAGGCTGCCAGCAAACACACTCGAAACCGCTAACGCGCGAACAAAAGAAGGATAGGTCATGCGCTTATGAACGGAACAACTTCGAAAAACTTGAACGCTTTTAAGAAAAAAGCGGTGAAAGCAGCGAAAAATCTCCCATTGCCCCTGCCCGAAAACGCAAAAAAGGAGCAAAGGAGTAGGCAGTCACCTTCAAGTTTTCGGACCGAAAGTAGCGCGGTGCTTCAGCCCGCATAGGCGATTGAGCGAGAAATACCCCTAAACCTGCGGGCTAAAGCACTGCTACCTCGGTGCTTAATGCGTCGCGACGGGCGCCAGGCGCTGGACTTTGACGCGGCGCACCCGTTCGGCGTGCACATCCACCACGGTCACCACGTAGTCGCCCAGCGTCACCGTCTCACCGCGCTTGGGCAGGTTCGCAAAATGCCGCTGCGTCCACGCCGCCACCGTCTCCTTCGGCTGCCACTCAAAGGTCCAGCCAGTCTCCGCCTGCAACTCGCGCATCGTCAGCGTTCCGCTCACCACGATAAACTGGTCGGTTAACTCGAAAATGGGGCCGTGCTCGATGTCGAATTCGTCCCGAATATCGCCAACGATCTCCTCCAAAACGTCTTCAAAACTGACGATGCCCGCCGTGTTGCCCTCGTCATCAAGGACCAGCGCCAGGTGGTTACGCGAGGAGCGGAACAATTCGAGCATCGAGTGAATCGGTGTTTTTAAGGTAAACGTCAGCACCGGGCGCAACAGGGGCTCAAAGGAGGTCTGCGGTCCCAATTGCTGAATCTGCCACAGCCATTCGCGGACCAGCAGCACGCCCTCAGCCTGATCGAACGAGCCGTCGCGGCACACCGGGAAACGGCTGTGGCCGCTCATTTGGGCAATGCGCAGGTTTTCGTGCAGTGGACGGTCGATCCAGAGAGCGACGATCTGTTCGCGCGGCCGCATGATCTGAAAAGCGCGGATCTCGCGCAGGCGCAAAGAGCGGATCATGAGCTTATTGATCAACGAATCCCCGGGATGCGAATGGTGCGCGTGGCTGAGCACGTATTCGAGTTCCTCGGAACTAAACGAGCCCTCGCCTTCGCCGGCGGGCCCGAGTCCTGCCCACTTCAGAAACAAGTTGGCGGTTCCATTGAGCGCCCAAATGAATGGGTACAGCAGGTAATAAAACCCCATCAAAGGGGCGGCGGTGAACAGGGTAACCGCCTTGGGCCGCTGAATCGCCAAGGACTTCGGCGCGAGTTCGCCAAAAATGATGTGTAAAAACGTGATCACCACAAACGACACGGCAATGGACACCGAAGAGACGGCGGTGGGATCGGTCACCCCAAACGCACCCAACAGAGGGGCGATGCGGTGGGCGATAAACGGTTCTCCAACCCATCCTAAGCCTAGGCTGGACAATGTGATGCCGAGCTGGGTGGTCGACAGAGCGGCATCGAGTTTATGGGTGGCAGCCAAGGCAAACTTGACCCGCCAGCCGCCCGTTTTGGCCATGGGCTTGAGCTGGCTGGCGCGCACTTTGACCAGCGCGAACTCAGCGGCCACGAAAAACCCGTTCGCCGCCACCAATAATAGAACGACCAAAATCTCTAGCGTGATGCCGAAAAAAGGATGCATGAAGTGGCCAAAGGGTTGGCGGCAACCCGCCCCAGCGTCGAGTGCAACCTCGCTGGGCCCGGCCCGCAGGCAGTTGCAGGTCAAGGAAGGGCCCACCTCCGTATCGTCCGGCTTCAGTTCGTTGTCTGGTGATTCGATTCTGGAGCCTATTCGGCATTCTAACTTCTTCCGCCACCCGATTAGCGCGGTGGTTTTTCCAGCGTGACCTCACCGGCGCGGAAGCGCTCCGTGCGGCCGTTGGGGGTGCGCACCAGAAAGGAGCCTTCGTCGTCGATGCCGAGCGCTATGCCCGCCACCCGCTGGTTGTGCGTCAACACCGCCACCGGCCGGTTGCGCAGCACGTCGTAACAGTTCCACAGGTCCGCGAACGTAGCCTTGTAACTGCCGTCCACAAACCGCTCGTAGGACTGCCGCACACGGCCGATCAGCGCCGCCGTGAGTTTGTTTAAATCAACCGGCTGGCGGGTGTGCTCTGAAAGCGACACGGCACGGTCAGCCAACTCCGCCGGCCAGCCGCCGGGCGGCGCCATCACATTTAGCCCCAGCCCGAAAACCAGGTCGCGGATCTGGTCGGCGTCGATGCGCGCCTCGGTCAGCATACCGCCCGCCTTGCGACCATCGAAGAGCAGGTCGTTGGGCCATTTCAGGCCGGGGGAGGTGCGGCAAAAGCTGGCAATCAGATCGCAGATACTCGCGCCCATCCACAGGGTAAACATCTGCATGCGTGCGGGTTCAAGGCACGGGCGGAAGGCGAAACTGGCGTAAAGGTTACCGTTCGACTCGCTGTGCCAGTGCCGCCCAAAACGGCCACGGCCCTTGGTTTGCCGCTGCGCAATGATCGCAAAAGGCGCCTCTTTGCCGGCCGCCAGTTGGCGCGCGGCCTCGTCGTTGGTGCTATCGATCTCGGCAAGCACCTCCAGCGGGAAAGCGCCCACGCGGTCACGTCGGTAGGACTGAATCAGCGTCGCACTGAGCCACTCGGGGCGCGTGAGCAGCCGGTAGCCGCGGGCGCGCACCGCTTCAAAGGTGAAGCCCTGCTCGCGCAGTTTTTCCATATATTGCCAGACCGCTACCCGGCTGATTCCCAGCTTCAGCGCCAGCGCACTGCCGGACACAAACGCCGGATCCGCAGCGCTTAACTCGGCGAGTATCACCATCTCGGGCGGGGCTGATGCGGGGCCTTTTTTCATACGCGCCAATCCAGCCCGATGTCCACCCACACGCTCTGGTGCACGAGCGCGCCCGTGGAGACAAAGTCGAGCCCGAGCCCGGCGAAGCGCGGCAGGGTTTTTAACGTAATGCCGCCGCTCGCCTCGGTGAAGGCGCGACCGGCGATCAGCGCCACGGCCTTCTTGATTTGAGCCGGCGTAAAGTTGTCCAAGAGGATTACGTCGGCGCCGGCGGTAAGAACCGGGGGAATCTGCGCGAGTTCATCCACCTCGACCTCAACCGCCAGATCAGGGGCGGCCTTCTTGGCCCGGGCGACTGCGGCGGCGAGCCCTTCGGTGGAGCCAAGTAGGGCGAGGTGGTTATCCTTGAGCATCACGCGGTCGAACAGGCCGAGGCGATGATTCCAGCCACCACCGCAGGCGACCGCGTATTTTTCCAGCATGCGGTAGCCGGGTGTGGTTTTACGGGTATCGAGCAGGCGGGTACGGCCCTCACCCAAGGCGGCAACGTAGGCGTGGGTTTGCGTGGCGACGCCGGACAGCCGTTGCAGGAAATTTAGAATAACACGTTCTGCGGCCAGTAAGGTGCGCGGGTCGCCGGAGAGGGTGGCAATGACCTCGCCCGGGGCGATCGAGCGGCCGTCGCGGGCGCACAGTTGCACGGAAGAGTTGCCGCCGTAGGCCGAAAGAATGAGCGGAATGAGCGGCAAACCACAGGCGACCAGCGGTTGGCGGGCCACGAGATCGGCCGAACCTTGGCGCGGAGGAGCTGCCAAGGCGGCAGTGGAACGATCGCCGGTGACTGCGGGTTTTACGCGCAGGCCCAGACCGGCGAGGTCCTCGTCGCGGGCGAGTTCGATGAGTTTACGCAATGAAGCGAGGTCGAGATCCTCCCAGTTAAGGCGTTTAAGCAAGGTGTCGGCGGGTGCGGGCATCGGGATGATTTAACCAATGAGCCAACACCCTCGGGGCAGGCAAGGCAGCAACTAGAACTACGGAGTTTTAGTACAGCAAACTGAGCCCACCTTGGGCTTGCGGCCGCGCCTTCAGCCGCAATTACTCGGCCACGCGGCATGATTCATTCTTTTATTTTCAGCGATGGTAAACTCGTAGGCCAGGACCTTGAGGTCGAAGCCCTACGCCTTGTGCGCGCTGACAAGGGCCTGGTTCTCTGGGTCGACCTGGAAAACCCCACGGAGGACGAAATTAAATTGATCCTCACCGACGTCTTTCAATTCCACCCGCTCGCCATCGAGGACTGCGTCACCCCCAGCCCGCTCCCCAAGATTGAGGACTTCGAAGACTACCTGTTTTTTGTCACCCACGCGGTCGACTTCACCCGCACCGAAAAGTTTAACACCACTGAACTCGACCTGTTCTTGGGCAAAGACTACCTGGTCAGCTTTCACCGCAACCCGCTAAAATCGGTCACCTCGGTCATCGACCGCTGCATCAAAGCCACCGGTATCGTCGCGCGCGGCCCCGATCGGATCGCCCACTTCCTGCTCGATGCGATGGTGGATAACTTCCAGCCGATCATCGACGAGATGCGCTGCGAACTCGAAGAGATCGAGGAAACCGTGCTGTCCAAAAACTCCGACGGCCTCATTCCTGACCTGATGCACGTGCGAGCCGACATCACCTTGCTGCGCCAAATCATCCGCCCGCAGCGCGAACTGGTCACCCGCCTGGCACACGGTGAAAACAAGCTGATCCGCGCCCTCATGCAGCCCTACTTCCGCGACCTGCGCGACAACCTCATCCGCATCGAGGAAACCGCCGCCGGTTTCGCCGATCAGTTGCTCATCTCGTTCGACCTTTACCTGAGCAAATCCGACTACGAGGCCAATCAAGGCATCAAAACCCTCACCGCGCTCACCGTGCTGACACTTCCGGCCACGCTGATCAGCACCTGGTATGGCATGAATTTCGAGCACATGCCCGAGCTCAAGTCGGCCTACGGTTACCCGACCATTGTCGGCCTGACGCTCGTCTTGACCGCTTGCACTTGGGCGTGGTGCAAACGCAAACGCTGGATCTAGGCCCACCGCAATCCACGCGCGCGCCCCTCCTCAAAACGTCAAACGGCCCAAAACGCCAAACCAGCGCCACTCGGCCACCCACTTTAAAATGCCCGCCGCCCAGCCTACCTGTTGCCCATCCGCTCCCTCGCGCCCCTGCTGGAATTTAGCCGCTTGGGATTTTGGATTTACGGCGCAGCCGTCGTTATGATCACCACTCTCGTCTATCGTGACCACAAACTCACACCCCTTAAACCCGGGGTTGAGTCGCTTGCGGTACTGCGCCAGGAACCAGGGGTTTTGCTCTGGGTCGACCTGAACCAACCCACCACCGAGGAAGTCACTGCGGTGCTCGAAACCGTGTTCGGCTTTCACCCCTTGACCATCGAAGACTGCGTGGCCGACAGTCCGCTGCCCAAAATCGAGGATTACGGCGATTACCTCTATTTAGTGGCGCATTCCATCGCCTACCAAGCCGGCAACGGCTTCACGACCTCGGAGCTCGATCTCTTTTTAGGGCCCAACTACTTAGTCACCTACCACCGCACCCCACTCAAAGCCGTGCAGGCCGTCATCGAGCGCCACCAACGCACACCGTCCACCTTGGTACGCGGCCCCGATCGCTTCGCCCACGGCCTGCTCGATGGCTTGGTTGAAAGTTGCCAGCCCGCACTCGCCGCACTGCGCTCCGAAGTGGACAAACTGGAGGAAGGCGTGCTGATCAACATCTCGGCCGAAGAGCTGTTCCCCCAAGTCGTCGCGTTGCGCAAAGACCTCTCGCGCCTGCGCCAGTTAATCCGCCCCCAGCGCGAAGTGCTCATGACCCTGACCCAGGGTAAGTCGAAGCTGATTCGCCCCACAATCGTGCCCTACCTGCGCGACGTCGGCGACGATCTGGTGCGCATTGAAACCCAGGCAGCAACTTGGGCCGAGCAACTGATCCTCTCGTTTCGCATTTATTTAAACAAATCAGGCTACGAGGCCAACCAGGGTATTAAAATCATCACCGCGATCACGGCGATGACCATTCCACCACTGCTCATCGGCGGATGGTTCGGCATGAATTTCCGCCACATGCCCGAACTCTCCTCCCTCCACGGCTACGCGATCTCGGTTGCACTGACGCTGACGAGCATGGTGGGCATGCTGTTGTTCATGCGCAAACAGCGCTGGATCTGAACATCGTTCTAGCGCCAGCCCGAGTGCACACGGCCCTCAGCCGACGACCGCCCCCCTCAGCCGTCGATCACATCGAGCTCGGGCCACTGCGCCAGTTTACGGTGCAGCGTACGCCGGCTAATCCCCATCAATTCAGCGGCCTGTGTGCGGTTTCCTCGGGCCTTGATCAGCGCTTCCCGCAACAACCGTCGCTCACTTTGCTCAACTGATAGCGAGGCGTTGCTGGGCAAAAGCGCCACCAAGCTACCAGCGCCCACTCCAGCGACAATCGGAGCCTGATCCGCAGGAACCGTCGTGAAGTTCGCTGGCGCTGGCAACGCGAGCCGTTCACCCCGAAAACGCGCGTCCAGGTCGTATTCAGTTAACTTGGTGCCCCGGTGCAGCACCACCGCGTTCTCGGTGAAATTGCGCAGCTCGCGGATGTTTCCCGGCCAGGGATAGGCCTGCAAATAACGCAGCGCGCCGGGCTCGATGGACAGCGCGGGAACCCCGTTTTCTTGCGCAAAATGTTTGAGGTAATGCGCCAGCAGCAGGGGGATGTCGTCAGGGCGTTCCCGCAGCGGCGGCAGGGTTACCCGCACCACGTTGAGGCGGAAAAACAGGTCTTCGCGAAATTTCCCTTCCCGCACCATTTTTTCCAAATCGCGGTTAGTCGCCGCCACCAGCCGCACATCCAGCGCGATCGGCTTGGAACCACCCACGCGCTCGATCGACTTGGTCTCCAGAAAACGCAGTAGCTTAACCTGCGTAGACGCCGAGATCTCGCCGATTTCATCGAGGAAAAGCGTCCCGGTGTCCGCTGCCTCAAACCGGCCCACACGTTTCTCCATCGCGCCGGTAAAAGCCCCGCGTTCGTGACCGAAGACTTCGCTCTCCAGTAAGTTTTCCGAGAGCGCGGCGCAGTGGACCGCAATGAACGGCGCCCGCGCCCGTGGACTGGCCTGATGAATCGCTTGGGCGATCAGCTCCTTGCCCGTGCCCGATTCGCCGTCGATGAGGATCGTGGCCTTGGAAGGTGCCACCAGGCGCACCCGCTCAATCACAGTTTTTAACTTATCAGAATGCCCGATGAGCCCCTCGATGTTAAACTTTTCGTCCAGCCGCTCGTTGAGCTGTTTGACCTCAACCTCCAGCGTGCGGGACTTAAGCGCGCGCTGAATAAGCACCTCAAGCCGCTCTATATTCACCGGCTTGGTCAAAAAATCGACTGCGCCGCGCTTCATCGCTTCGACCGCCGTATCGATGCTGCCGTAAGCGGTCATCATGATAACCGCCGGCTTGTTGGGCAGCGCCAGCGCCCGGTCGATGACCTTCAGACCGGACTTACCGGGCATGCGCAGGTCGGTGAGCACAACGTCAAACTCTTGGGATTCAAGTTGGTTAAATGCCTCCTCAGCGCTGGCGGCCACGGACACGTCATAGTCGTCCTCGAGGGCTTGGCGGAGCCCGTCGCGGGTGTGTTTCTCGTCATCGACGATGAGCACGCTGGAAAGCATGGCGCTATAACACGCGTAAGCGCCGCGCGGTCAAGGCGGCGGCGCAATCCGTCACGCGCCCCGCTACTGCAAGAGGCGAACGCGGCGGTTTTTGAGCGGGAACTGCAGGGTGACCACCGTGCCCACCCCAGGGTTGCTCTCCACGCCGACCTGGCCGCCGTGCTCACGCATGATGCGTTGGACAATCATCAACCCCAGCCCGTTGCCGCCCTGCTTGGTCGTATGGTAAGGCTGAAACAGTTTCACCAAGTCGGCCTGTTTGATGCCGCTGCCCGTGTCCCCGCACAGCAAGTACACGCTGTCATCGTCGGCGTGGGTTTTGATCCGCAGCACGCCACCGGGCTGCATGGCCTCCATCGCGTTTTTAATGAGGTTAAAAAACACCTGCTTGAGCTGATTGCGGTCAGCCATGATCGCCGGTAAATCCCGCGCGATGGCCGCCTCCACGCGGATCGAGCGGTCGGCCAATTCACGCTCCTGGAACCGCACCACCTCCTCAATAACCTCGCCCAAATTGGTCTCCGCCAAATCGGGTGCACGCGGTCGAATCGCCTCCAGAAAATGCGTCACGATGCCATCCAGCCGCAGCACCTCGTCCTGGCAAATACGAATCGATTCGGCGAGCGAGGCAGTTTCCTGATTACGCGCGCTGATCTTGAGCTTTTTCAGCCGACGCTCGATCAACTGCAGGTGAATGGTGAGCGAATTGAGCGGATTGCCCAACTCGTGCGCGACACCCGCAGCCAGCAACAAGATCGACGACGTACGCTCATCTTCGATACGCGCCTCGGTGGTCTTCTTGTCGCGGGTGATGTCGGAGAGGATAACCGTAAAGCGCCGCTCCGGCCCGTCGCCCTCGCTCGAAAACGGCACCATGTACAGGCGCACCGTGCGCAGCTCAGGGTAAGTCAGCTCGATCTCGCGCGTCACCACCGGCAAAGCGGGCGAGGGGTCGGCCAGCGACGCCTCCAGCGAGGGCCGCAACCCCGGCACCAAGCGCCAGAGCACCTTGTCGGTGAGATCGTCGGAAGTCTGGCCGATGAGGCGATGCGCTGCGGCGTTGGCGTAATCGATCACCCCGTCGGCGTCGATGACCAGCACGCCTTCCTGAAGCGTGTTGAACACGTTTTCAAACTGGCTGCGCTCGCGTGCGAGGCGCTGCACCAGATTGGCCAAATTGGTCGGATCGAGCGAATCGAGCCGCCCCAGCACACGATCAAGGGAGGTGTTTTTTATGCCGGCCATAGGGATAAACGGTTCAACACTGCGGGCGGTTAATCGGCAAAAAAATCAACCTGGCCGGCGTCCACCCGAGTCGCCAGCAGTTTGCGCAGGAACATCTCGCGATGCTGCGGGCAGCGCCCCAGTCGGAGCACGGCCTCCCGGTGCTCCTCGGTGCCGTAGCCTTTGTGCTGGGCAAAACCATAACCGGGAAAACTGCCGTCCAGTTCGGTGAGCATCCGGTCCCGCGTGACCTTGGCGATGACCGAGGCCATCGCGATACACAGCGAGCGACCATCACCACCGACCAAACCCAGGTGCGGATACGGGAAATGCTTCAGCGGCAAGCCGTCGACGAGGATGCGCGCCGAAACCTTCGGCTGATAGGCGGCAACTTCGTCAGGCGTAGAAAACAGGTCGGGCTCCTTGGGTGGTGCGGCAAAAGCCTGCGCGGGATAAATGCCCTCCAGCGCCCGGCGCATGGCCAGTTTGGTTGCGCCAAGGATGTTGCACTGCTCGATCTCCGCCACGTCTGCGACGCCATAGGTGGCATGAATCGCTCCCTCGGCCATCAAGGCCTCAAAATCCATCCAGAGGGCATCACGCTCACAGGCGCTGAGCTGCTTGGAATCGTTGATGCGGCGCACGTTTTCATCCGCCCAACGGCTCTCCAGAAACGCCGGGGTAACCATCACCGCGCCGGCCACGACGGGACCGGCCAGAGCTCCGCGGCCAGCCTCATCCACCCCAATCAACTGGGAGAAACCCGCGATCTGCTTGAGATCGAAAGCGCGGAGTTGGCGTCGTTTTACTGGCATATGAAGAGCGAGGGACGGGCGATGAAGGGTTATTCGCGACCGAAACCGAAACGCTCCTTCGGTTCGGGCAGCGGGAGTTCGTCGAGCTTACCGGCCTCCTTGACCACCTCGTAGGCGGTGCGGAAATGAAGTTTGGCCACGTCCTTGAGCGCATGGACGCCGAGCTGGTTGATGATGTCGAGGGCCTGCTTTTTCACCAGCGGGCCGGCGCCCTTTTGGAGTTTAAAACCGACGTTCTTGGACAGTTGGTTCATTTGGCGGACAAACTCGGCGCGGGCCACGATCGAGGCGGCCGCGACCACCGGGTCGGACTCGGCCTTGGTGCGCATGCGCAACTCGAAGTTTTCCACCTTCTTTTTGACCAGCTCGCGCTGCACCAGCGGCTGTTCGGTGAACTGGTCGAGCAGGCCCCACTTGACGGGTTTTTCGGCCAGCGCCTGTGAGAGCGCGGTGCCGTGCAACCATGCGAGCAACAAGTTGAGATTAGCGCGGGGGCGGGCCATCAGCTCGTTGTACTTGGGCATGCCGCAAAAACAGACCTTCACCGCGACACCAGGCGTGGTACGGATGAGGTGGTCGAGCTCCAGAATCTTACCCTCTGTCATTTTTTTGGAGTCCTGCGCGCCGGCCTTACGCCAGGCCTCGATCATCGACTTCTGGCCAATCACGGTGGCGGCAATCACCGGGCCGAAAAAGTCGCCCTTGCCGCTTTCATCGAGACCCGCGTGGGCCTCGAACCAATCGGGGTTTAGCACCTCGTCGTAGCCCAGTTTGGGTGCCTGAGTCACCTCGGGTTCAAGCACGTCGCGCACGAAGTCCTCGGTGCCCTTGCCGGCGAGGACAAGCTTGCCGCTGGTGTAGGCGGTGAGGTTGAGCTTCAGGGCCTCGGCCTTGTAGGCGAAGCGGGTGTAAGCGACCGTGAAAGCGGTCCAGTGGCGCGCCTCGCAAATTGCCCGCAACCGCTCCATCTGGGCGTCATCCAGTTTGATCGTGTAACTGCTCAGCTTCTTGGGTTGGTCGGAGTCGGCGTCCGGCGTTTTGAACATGGCAGCATTGGCCACCAAAAGCGGCCAAAGGACAAAAAGAATCTTCGCTGGCTTAGCGCGGGGTTTTGCTCCTTCTGAAAGCTTTCCCGTGCCCGACTCCCTGATACCGCAAACCACCGAATTTCAACGCGAGCTGCTCGGCTGGTATCGCCACCACCGGCGTTCCTTGCCATGGCGGGACGCGCCCTCGCTCTACAAAACCGTGGTCAGCGAGTTCATGTTACAGCAAACGCAGGTAAAAACCGTGCTGCCGTACCTCGCGCGGTGGCTGGAGATTTTCCCCGACTTCGCCGCGCTGGCCGCAGCGAGCGAGGAGCAGGTGGTAAAAAACTGGGAAGGCCTCGGATACTACACCCGCGCGCGCAATCTCCACAAACTGGCGCGCGCCCTTGTCGCCCTGCCCTCCCCGCCCCGCACCCGCGAAGCCTGGCTTGAGCTGCCAGGCATCGGCCCGTACACCTCGGCGGCCATCACCAGCATCAGCTTCGGCACCCCGGCGGCAGTGGTCGATGGCAACGTGGTGCGTATCCTCACCCGCCTTACCGCTGACGGCACCGCGTTTCGCGACAGTGCGGCGGCCTCGAAGGCGCTCGCGCCGCTGGCCGATGCATTGCTCAACCGCGCCGAGCCCGGCGACCATAACCAGGCGATGATGGAACTCGGGGCCACCGTGTGCCACCGCCGGACCCCGCTGTGTACGGTCTGTCCCGTGCGCCCGTATTGCGCCGCGAGCCGGCGCGGAGAGCCGGAGCTTTACCCTCGGCTGGCGCCCAAGCTGATTGAACAGCTTGCCGTAACGCGGTTGTGGTGCCGCCACCAAGGGAAACTCCTGCTGCACCGGACAGCAGGCGATGCCCGCCGCTTGGCCAACCTACATGAGTTACCCGCGCTCGAACACGCAGGACTGGGCGAGAGTTTTTTCGCCGGTGACACGCCGATCGCCACGAAAAAGCGCGGCATCACCCGCTTCGCCATCACCGAGAGCATTTACGCGATTCAGGCGGCCAAACTGCCGCGCGGCACCGCAGATCGTCCGGGTCTGGTGTGGGTGACGCTGACGGAGCTGGAAGCGATCACCCTCTCGGGGCCGCACCGCCGCTGGGTCACAGAACTGTTGGCCTCTGAGCCGTAGAGAACGAGCCGCGTGGATGCGTTCACGACTATTATGCCGTAGCATTTTAAAGTGTCGGATCGGAAAGTAGTGCGGTGCTTTAGCCCGCATCGGCGATTTTTCGAAGAATGCGATGCAAACCTGCGGGCTAAAGCACCGCACTACCTCTGAGCTCAATCCGACAACATCAAGGTGACTTCCTGCTCACTCCGAACGGGCGTAACCCTCAGGCGCCGAAACGCGCCGCGATCAGCGCCTCGATCTTGGCTTTAGAGGCGGCCACATCCTCCACCAGCACGCGCGGACTCAACTCCAGCGTAAGGAGGTGCTCGGGACGCCAAAACACACTGATCATATTAAAGTCGATACGTCCCGCACCAATCGGTTGATGATCCTTACCGTCGGCGGTGACATCGTGCAGGTGGAAGCCGAGGAGTTGCGGTGCGTTTTTCTCCAAGTGGGTACGCTGATCGAGCATGCCCATGCTTTGTTTGATGTCAGCGTGGCCGGTGTCGTGCCAGTAGCCTGCGGAGTGCGGAGCAGACAACCCAGCCAACAATGCCCCGAAATCGTCATCGAGGGGTAACTCCTCGAACTTTTCGCGGTTCTCAAACCCGAGCTTGATGCCGTGCACCAGGGCATAGGCGCGAATCTCCTCAATGCTCTGTTGAACCTGCTGCCAAAAGGGGCCCATTTTCGCGCGTAACCTTTCGCACGACTTGGCCAAAACATATTGGTAATTCCTGTCTTCTGGAACCGATGCAGTCGGATTTTTGAGGATGAAATTCTTGAGTTTATGCGCCGGATTGAACCAGAAAAACTTCACGCTTCCCAGATGTAGAACGAGGACACGGGATTTCACCTGCTGGGCGAAATCAATCGAGCGCTTGGTTTGGCGCAACCACTGCTCATGCTCGCGGCGATCGCTCGCCGAGGGTTCAAACAGATTGGGGGCCGCCTGCGTGATCCCCGTCGGCAAGGGGCAAAAATTGTGGGTCGAGCTGATTTTGATGACGCCTTCCTCGACCGCACGAATCACCCCTGGCAACAAAACGATACGAATGCCATGGCTGAGTTCGGCGTGCGTGAACCCGAGATCCGCAATCTCGCGCAGCATCGCGTATCCGTCGGTGTGGCGGTACGAATTCCAGCACGTTGAAAGGGCTAACGAAGGTTTTACCACGGGTAGTTAATAACGGTACAAATCAGTCGCGCCTGAAGCAAAAAATTGTGCGCAAAAAAACCGCGCAGGCCGAAAAATTCGGCCGACGCGGTTTTCAAGTAGCCGCACGGCGGCAGTCGCTTACTTGGAATGGCGGTCGCGCAACATCTGGGTGAAGGCCATGACCTTCACCTTACGACGACGGCGCTCGGTGGGCTTTTCGTTATAGCGCTTAGCACGGACATCTTTGATGATGTTTTCGCGCTCGAGCTTCTTTTTCAGACGGCGCAGGGCGCGGTCAACCGGCTCGTTTTTGCGGATCTTGATTTCGATGGACATGATGAAATTGGCGTGAGTTTTAGCGGAAAAGTCGAGGAATAGGCCAAACGTAGACGGCGGCGTCAATGGCTTTTTTAGCAGAATACATTCTATTCGATTTCGGTGCTGGGATTATACGGGCAGGAGTTGATTTTCCACGCTTCCCCCACACGCTCGCCGCCATGGACATGGAAATCGTAATCCCCGAGGAACTCCCGTTGATGACGCTCCCGCGTATCGCGTTTTTTCCCCAAGCGATGCTCCCGCTCCACATTTTCGAACCGCGCTACCGGGAAATGCTCCGCGATGTGCTGGCCACCAACCGGCTCTTCGCCGTTGCCGGACTCGATTCAGGAAAAACCGGTGCGTTTGAACCCCCACACCGCATCGCCACACTCGGAATTATTCGGGCCTGCCAAGAAAACAAAGACGGTACCGCCAACCTGCTTTTGCAGGGCCTTAGCCGGGTTGAAATCCACGAAATCCTGCGCAACGAACCTTATCGTGCGGTGCGGATCCGCGCCTTGGATAATGATCCCGGCGCCGGGCTCGAAGTGAACATCAAATTGCGTGCGCGCCTCTCGCGGCTCATCGCCACCCGCCTTCGCCTGAGCGGTGAACCGACCAACCAACTCACCCGTTTCGAAAAGACTGTGGACGACCCTGCGACATTCGTCGACTTGGCGGCCTTCAACTTCTGTGAAAACGTGCGCCTGAAGCAAAAGTTACTTGAAACGCTCAGCGTACACCGGCGCCTAGAGCTACTCAGTGAAGAGATTCAAGCCAACATCGACTTGATCAAACTGCGCCACAAACTTCAGGGCGGTTTGGCCGACGACGGAATAGCAAACAACTGAAGCGCAGTAAGTTAGCCCTTAGGCACCATGAACACCGCATGGGGTGTTGATGCTACCAGTGAAAACACTGGAGCCGATGGTCGGGATTGAACCGACGACCTGCGGTTTACGATACCGCTGCTCTACCACTGAGCTACATCGGCTAACATGAGCTGCCCCGACCTTTGGTTTACGCCCTGAACTCTTCCTCATACGCAGTTAAATAGATCAACCGGCGGATAGGGAAAACTCCGTGCGTTAACACTTCAAACGAGGCAAAGAACTTCCCATTTGCCGACGAAGGCAGGCGGGAAGTTCGCTACTAGGGGCGGTTTTCAAACGGCAGCAAGACGAAATTAACTCCATGTGGCCGCAAACAGCGCCGTTTCGTTGCGGCTCGTTTACTCAGCCGAGTTGCTGCACAACACCCGAGGGCATTCAGCCAAATCATGGATGCCGCGCCAAAAAGAGGCGTAACCGCCGGTCCCCACACCACAAATCACGCCAGCCGATCAGGGCTCGTGTGAGGTGTGTCGGCAAGGGTCTACGGCGACAAATCAAACCTGCGTTTTGAAGTAGGTGATGGTGCGCTGCAGGCCCTCTTCAAGCTGCACGGTAGGCGCCCAGTTATTCAGATATTTTTGTGCAAGTGTAATGTCGGGACGACGCTGCTTGGGGTCGTCCGAGGGCAACGGGCGATGCACGATCTTGGATTTGCCTCCAACCAATTTGAGCGTGAGCTCGGCGAGCTGTAACATGGTAAACTCACCGGGGTTACCAATATTGATCGGCCCAACCGTTTCGGTCTGGTTCATCAGGCGCACAAAACCCTCGATCAGGTCGTCTACGTAGCAGAACGAGCGTGTTTGCAAACCATCGCCGTAAATCGTCAGATCCTCCCCCTTGAGCGCCTGTACGATGAAATTGGAGACGACGCGGCCGTCGTTTGGGTGCATGCGCGGGCCATAGGTGTTAAAAATACGCACGATGCGGATATCGACTTTGTTCTCACGGTGGTAGTCGAAGAACAGGGTCTCGGCGACGCGTTTGCCCTCGTCGTAGCAGGAGCGCTTGCCGATCGGGTTAACATTACCCCAGTAGCTCTCGGGCTGGGGATGAATGGCGGGGTCGCCGTACACCTCGCTGGTGCTGGCCTGAAATACGCGGGCATGCACGCGTTTGGCTAGACCGAGGACGTTGATTGCGCCCATTACCGAGGTCTTGGTCGTCTTGATGGGGTTGAACTGGTAATGCGGCGGCGAGGCGGGGCAAGCCAGGTTGTAGATCTGATCCACCTCGAACTTGAACGGGTCAATAACGTCATGGCGGACCAACTCGAAATCGGGACGTCCGTGGAGATGAGCTATGTTGCTTTTACGGCCGGTGAAAAAGTTATCGAGGCAGATGACGTCGTTACCGTCTTTGAGCAGGCGGTCGCAAAGGTGGGACCCCAGAAAGCCGGCGCCGCCGGTGACAAGAATACGCATGATAAGGCGGATTCGAAGCACGGGCTCTTGCGAAGTCGAAACCAAAGTCGACGCGATGCGCCTCCCCACACAATCGTTACATCGCGTGGCTAAAAGACCGATGATACGGAATCGAGGGGCTTTTAACCGATATGATCGCTGGCGTGACCTAATGCCTAGCGCGCCCCCCGAAAACAGCCGAGGCCCAGGTCAACTGAGCCGCGTTTCGATCACAAAAGCCTGCGCTCCCCACAACTCGCGAATCCGGCTGGTGATTGTGGATACAGGCGAGCCCTCAGGCAAAAACGCGAAGCAGGCACTGCCGCTGCCACTCATGCAGGGGACGAGGTTAAACTCCGTGCGCAACCGCTCCATCAGCACGGGCAAAGCGATGAACTTGGTGAACGCCGGCACCTCCATGTTATTGTAAAGCAGCGCTTCTGCCGGGGCCTCGGGCTGGCCGACCCAAGCAGCAAGCCGTGCCTCGGCTTCGTCTGGCGGCAGGTAGGTCGTAGGCGCGCCCGCTGCCATGCGACGGTAAGCCCATACCGTGCTGATGCTGAACATCGGTTTGAATACTAACACGCGGCGTCCGCGCAACCGCCGCGCCGCCTGTTCCGGCAGCGGTTGCAAGTTTTCGCCTCGCCCGCGCATAACGACCGGGCCACCGGCGAGGAAAAGCGCGCAGTCTGAGCCCAATTGCCCGGCCACAGCCACCAACTCATCGCGCTTGAGCACGGTGCCGGCGAGCTGGTTCAAGGCCAGCAGCACGCTCGTCGCATCACTGCTGCCGCCACCGAGGCCCGCGCCCATGGGGATGCGTTTTTGCAGAGCGAAATGCGCGCCGCCATCCCACTTCGCCGCCAGCGCAAACGCCCGGGCCGCGCGTAAAACCAGGTTCGTCTCATCGATCTCCAGCGACGCGTCATCACACTCCAGGGTAAATCCCGCAGGCCGAGATTCGACCGAGAGGGTGTCGCCAAATTCAAGCGGTGCGGCGACCGAAACAAGGTCGTGAAATCCATCCGCGCGCCGGCCGGTGATGGCGAGGAAGAGGTTAAGTTTCGCAGGACAGGGCAGCTCGATACGCACGTCGACCACTAAACCGACCGGCCCTCACGAAGAAACGCCAATCCACACAGCGGACGAATTTTCTTTAGATTACCCGCTATTCACGTGCATTAATGGCCCCAATCTCATGCCTTGCGATCTCATCCTCGCCCTCGACGTTCCCACCCGTGAAGAAGCAGCTCCGCTGCTCCGCCAACTGCGCGGTGAATTGCGGTGGGTAAAAATCGGCCTGCAAATGTTCACCGCCTACGGCCCCGATTACGTCAAGGCCGTCGCCGACGAGGGTTTCAACATCTTCCTCGATCTCAAGCTGCACGACATCCCCAACACCGTTGCCAAGGCCGTCGAATCCCTCGCCCCCCTGCCAATCGGAATGTTGACGCTGCACGCCGGCGGTGGACGTGAGATGATGAGTTTCGCCCGCAAGGCCCAGCTTCAAACCAAACCCGACTTACTCCTGCTTGGAGTCACCGTGCTCACGTCGATGGATGCCAGCGGCCTGGCCGAACTGGGCATTAACGTCAGCCCCGAGGCTCACGTTGCCCGCTTGGGTCAACTCGCCGCGACGGCCGGCCTTAACGGGTTGGTTTGCTCGCCCCTGGAAGTCGGCCTGTTGCGCGCGCAACTTCCCGCTGGCGTACAACTCATCACCCCCGGCATCCGCCCAGCCGGTGAAGCGAGTGGCGACGACCAAAAACGCATCATGACCCCGGCAGATGCTGCGCGTGCGGGCTCCAGCTACATCGTCGTTGGCCGCCCCATTCTTAAGGCCAAGGATCCGGTTGCGGCCACCCGCGCCATCTTGGCCGAACTCGCGTCAGCCTGAACCGCCAAGTCCCCCCAAACGTCCGCCTAAACCGCTACAAAACATGCCTCGTACCGCCGCCATTCTCCTCGCCGCTGGTAGCGGTCAACGCATGAACGGAGCCGTCGAGGACAAGATCCTGGCCCCCCTCGGCGGTCGCCCGCTATTCGTCCACTCCGCCACCACCTTTGCCGAGAGTGGCGTGGCCGATTTCTACGTCATCGTTTACCGCGATCAGAAGCAGATGATGGAGTTGTCCGCCTACGCGCCCACCCCCGCCCTCTTCGTGCCCGGCGGCGTAGAACGCCAAGACTCGGTCGCTGCGGCGCTTGCCGCGCTGCCACCCGACATCAGCAAGGTTTTCATCCACGATTGCGCGCGTCCCTTTGTGACCGTCGATCAACTCATCGCGTTGCACAAAATCGTGCTACGCGAGGACGCCGTCGTACTCGCGCACCGCGTCACCGATTCGATTAAAGAGCACCGGGTCGGCGGCCGCCTCAAGTCGCTCGACCGCGATAAACTCTGGGCGATGGAAACTCCGCAGGTTTTCGACCGTGAGCTTATCGTCAAAGCCTACGCCAAGGTCGCCAAGAAAGGGCTACACATCACTGACGACGCCGCCGCCGTAGAACTGCTCAAGCACCCGATCGCGATCCTCGAAAACCCACTGCCCAACCCAAAACTCACCACCCCCGCCGATCTTCCCTGGTTCGAGTACCTACTCGCCCAACAGACCGCCTAAAATCTTGGCGTTTGGCCCTTGGGTGCACGGATTTTATGAACTTACGAATTGGTCACGGCTACGACATCCATCGCATCGTCAGTGGGCGGCCGATGATTCTCGGCGGAGTGCATTTTCCCGAGTGCCCCGTGGGCTTGGACGGCCATTCCGACGCCGACTGCCTGACCCACGCGATTTGCGACGCGCTACTCGGTGCCGCCGCCCTCCCCGACATCGGCCATTTTTTCCCCAACACCGATCCGGCCTACAAAAACATCGACTCACAGGTCCTGCTCCAACGCGTAACCACCGAGTTGCGCACCCGTGGGTGGCAAATCGTTAACCTCGATGCCTCGCTCATCGCGGAACTCCCGAAGATTTACCCCCGCCTCACCGAAATGAAGGCGGCCCTCGCCCGCTCGACCGGCCTGGACGTTTCCCAAATCGGCCTGAAGGCCACGACTAACGAGGGAGTTGATCAAATCGGCCAGGGGCTCGCCATCGCAGCCCACGCCGTCGCACTCATTTCCAAGTCATGACCACCGCCTCCACCGAAACCACAAAAGCCCACTAAAAATGCCCCCTCGTAGCTCCTTAGCTTTGTGCCTCTGGATGCTTTTGATGGCCATTTCACTTGGCCTCACCGGCTGCTTGAAACGCGAAACCGCTGTCGAGCGCGGCAACCGGGAGAAAACCCTCCTTCGCGGCATGGGCCCCGAGCCGGCCGATCTCGACCCGCACCTCGCGACCACCGCCAACGATTACACCGTGCTTTCCGCCCTGTTCGAGGGCCTAGTCGCCGAAGACCCGCAAACCCTCGCCCCGGTTCCCGGCGTCGCCGAACGCTGGGAGTTATCACCAGACGGCCTAACTTACACCTTTTACCTCCGCGCCGACGCCCATTGGTCAAACGGAGATTCTGTCACCGCGCGTGACTTCCTGGCCTCGTGGCAACGCGTGCTCACGCAATCACTCGCCGCAGACAACGCGAGCCTGCTCTACATCGTCCAAAACGCTGAAGCTTTCCACAAGGGCGCGCTCACCGACTTCACCAAGGTCGGGTTCTCCGCGCCAGACGCCCGCACCGTGCGCATCAGCCTGGAGCACCCCGCATCGTATTTTTTATCCCTTTTACAACACTGGGTCTGGTGGCCCGTGCACCTTCCCACGCTGCACAAATCAGGGGATCCCTATGTGCGCGGCAACCCTTGGGCCCGGCCTGACACCTTTGTTGGGAACGGCCCCTTCACACTCAAGGAATGGCGCACCGGCCAGCACATTGAGGTGGTCAAGTCCCTCACCTACTGGGACCGCTCGATCGTTAAATTGAACGCGATTCGCTTCCTGCCGATTGAGGACCTCAACGCCGAGGAGCGTGCCTTCCGCTCAGGCCAGCTCCACCTCACCGAGGCGCTCCCGCTCGCGAAAGTGGCAGCCTACCGCGCCAATCACCCTGAGTTACTGCGCATCGATCCGTATCTGGGGACTTACTACTACACGCTCAACACCAACCGGCCCTTCCTCAACGAAGTCAAAATCCGCCGTGCCCTCGCCCTCGCCGTGGACCGTGCCGGCATAGCCGAAAAAATCCTCGGCGGAGGCCAGACGCCCGCCTACGCCTTCACTCCTCCCGGCACCGCCGGTTACACCCCCGCAGCCCGTTTTTCCACCGATTACGAGGAAGCCCGGCGGTTGCTCACCGAGGCCGGTTATCCCGGGGGTAAAGGCGCGCCCATCCTCGAGCTGTTGCTGAACACCTCCGACAACCACCGCATCATCGCCGAGGCGGTTCAGGCCGGCTGGCGGCGCGAGCTCGGCCTCGAAGTCCGCCTGCTCAACATGGAAGGCAAGAGCGTGTTGGCCGCCCGTCGTGCAGGGAATTTCCAGATCCTCCGGTCATCTTGGATCGGTGACTACAACGACCCGGCTACCTTCCTTTCCGTGTGGACTGCCGACAGCGGCAACAACTCAAGCGGTTGGCGCAAACCCGCCTACGACCAGTTGCTCTTCCAAGCCGCACGCACTGCCGATACCGACGCCCGCCATGACCTCTTCCAACAGGCCGAAGCACTCCTGGTGGCCGACGCCCCCTTCATACCGCTCTACACCTACACCCACGTTTTCTTAAAAAACCCAGCGGTCAAAGGATGGTATTCCACCCTGCTCGACCACCATCCCTACAAACACGTTTCGCTTGAGGTTACTCCTTCCGTCACCACCGCTCCAAATGGGAACAACTAACCTATTGGGTTAGTTGTTCCGGTTGGCCCTGGCGCTCCCGGAGCTAAATTGGCCAGGGACGGCCAACACTACACTTTCCGATCCCTGCACTTTCCGTCCCCGTGTAGCGTTGGCCGTCCTCGGCCAATTCACCTCATTTGATCGAGAATTAGTATCCATTCCCCCCTTCTTTAACCGCCATGTTCCGCCGTACCCTGAGTCGACTCCACCCGTTTACCGCTCACCGGGCACTCAGCCTGATCGCCGCCACCCCGGCACTCGGCCTAATCAGCGCACTTGGCCTGCTCACCGCGCTCGCTGGTTGCTCGAAAAACGAGCCCGGTCCGGCCGACACCACTCCATCCACTTCATCCGTTGCCCCCGCCGCCAGCCCCAAAATCCTGCGCGTGGGCAACGGCACTGAACCCCAGGATCTCGATCCGCATGTGGTCACCGGCGTGCCGGAGCACAAGATAATCTCCGCCCTGCTCGAGGGCCTCGTCACCTACGCGCCCGACGGCGGCATCGCCCCCGGAATGGCCGAGCGCTGGGATGTCTCCGAAGACGGCCTGACTTACACCTTTCACCTGCGCACCAACGCCAAGTGGTCCAACGGCGAACCGCTGACCTCACAGGATTTCGTGAGCTCGTTTAAGCGCATTCTCACCCCGTCACTGGGCGCTGAATACGCCTACAAATTATTCCACCTGGTCAACGCCGAAGAATTCAACACGGGCAAACTCACCGATTTTGCCAAAGTCGGCGCCCAAGCGGTCGATGCGCACACCCTCCGGCTCACGCTCAAACACCGCACGCCCTTCCTGCTGGAATCGCTGCAGCATTACGCCTGGTTCCCCGTGCACCTGCCCACATTGCGCAAATTCGGCGAGCCCGACCGCAAGGGCAACGCCTGGACGCGCCCCGGCAACTACGTGGGCAACGGCCCGTTCACCCTTGTCGACTGGTCCCCTAACCAGAAAATCACCGTAACCCGCTCGCGTACCTACTGGGACCACGACCACGTGCGCCTCGACGGTATCGAGTTCTACGCGATCGACAGCGCCGAAACCGAAGAGCGACTTTTCCGCACCGGTAAACTCGACTACTGCAACACCCTGCCTCTCGGCAAAACCGAAACCTATCGCCGCGAACACCCCGCCAGTTACCGCCAAGACCCCTATTACGGCGTTTATTATTACCGGCTCAACGTCACCCGAAAGCCCCTCGACGACCGCCGTGTCCGCCGGGCCCTTGCACTCGCCATCGACCGGGAGGCCATCATTCGCAGCATTCTGCGCAGCGGAGGCCAGTCTCCAGCCCGCCACTTCACCCCTCCATCCCCCAAGTTCACCGCCTCCGCCCAACTCACGGGCGACCTCGCCGAAGCCAAACGCTTGCTCACCGAGGCGGGTTATCCTGACGGCCAAAACCTGCCCCAAATCGAGATCCTATTTAACACCTCCGAGAGCCACCGGATCATCGCTGAGGCGATCCAGCAAATGTGGAAAACCCGCCTCGGGGTAAACGCCACGATCACCAATCAGGAATGGAAAGTGTACCTCGATTCCCAGCGCGCGGGCAACTTCCAGGTCGCACGCGCCGGCTGGATTGGCGACTACGCAGATCCGCACACGTTTCTCGACCTGTGGACCACCGGTGGGGGCAACAACCAGACCGGTTGGTCAAACTCGGCCTATGACCAGCTGTTGCGCGGTGCACTGGAAACCAAATCTGAACCGGAGCGCATGGCGGTTTACCAGAAACTCGAGGCTATCCTCGCCGACGAAGTCCCCGTGATCCCGATTTATTTCTACAGCCGTGTCTACGCACTCAACCCCAAGGTGCTGAACTGGACGACCAATCCGCTCGACAGCCGCGGATGGAAATGGGTGGACCTAGCCCCCTGATAATTCACGGCTAAGACCAGGTCTTCGGGTTGGATTTCTCGGCCAGAAGATGCGTAAGCGGGGTGCCCCACGTGTTGGCTACGGGTGCCGAAGAACCAAACCGGTTCTTCGACTTTCGCATAAGCTCCATCACGTCCACCGCCCACGCCAGCGGCCAAACCTCAGCGCAGGGCGACAGGCGTGCCCAGTACTTCACGCATCACGATCGCCTTGCGCAGCGAGCGGGCGTTGCGCAAATCACTCAATAAACTGGTGTCGTTCTGCATGCGCGCCTGCCCTGCAGCCGTGGCGGCAGCGGTCGCCAACTCCAAGCCTTCGCGCATCGCCCGCGCGGTGCGTCCGGTCTCCGCACGGCGTTGATTTAGCACTGCGAGTTGTTCGGCCAACGCCCGCTGGCTTTCCAGCACCGCAGCCGCCTCGCGCTCCACCGTGGCGCGCTGCGTATCATCCATGGCATACGGTGCAGCCACCTCTCGCCGACGCACCGCAGGTTGCGCGGCCGGCTGCTGCCGCGCAACCGGGGCCGGGGCCCCGCCTTGCGAGACGGGTAGCGACGGCGGAAGCGACTCAGCCTCCGCTATTGGCCGAAGCCCTCCGCCGCCTTGGCGCTCCGCGATCTTACGGCGAATCTCCTCCTGAATTCGCCGCGTGTTCTCATCGTGCAGCGACGTTTCATCCTGCTCATGCAGACTGCGACCCGATTGCGGACGGTTGTCCGGCTCGCCGTCGCCATCGTAGTCGGCAGGCTCGCCGGCTTGATCTTTCTTGCGCGCGTTCAGCCAGTAGGCGATCGCACCGGCGATCGCCAGAATGAGCTGCAAGTTATCTTTAATCCAATCCATGGGGCTATTTCGGGTTAAGGGTGATGTTCGAGCCGCGCAGGATTTTCAGGCTAACACTCAGGATTTCTGGCCGTCGCCGGGCTGCGCGATCGACTTCCGCATGGCGGTATCGGCCTGCACGTTTTCCATCTTATAGTAGTCCATCACACCCAGACGACCGGAGCGGAACGCCTCGGCGAGTGCGCGCGGCACTTCGGCCTGAGCGCGAACCACTTCAGCCTGCATCTCCTGCACGCGGGCCTTCATCTCCTGCTCGACGGCCACGGCGGCCGCGCGGCGGATTTCAGCCTGCGCCTGGGCGATACTCTTGTTGGCCTCAGCCTGGGCTTCCTGCAGTTTGGCACCCACGTTTTCGCCCACGTCCACGTCGGCGATGTCGATGGAAAGGATCTCGAAGGCCGAGCCCACATCGAGACCGCGCGCCAACACCGTCTTGGAAATGCTATCGGGCGACTCCAGCACCACCTTGTAACTCTCCGATGTACCGATGGTGGAAACAATGCCCTCACCGACGCGGGCGATAATGGTCTCTTCCTTGGCACCACCCACGAAACGATCAAGGTGGGTGCGCACCGTCACACGGGCCTTCACTTTTACCTGGATGCCGTCTTTGGCCACGCCGTCGATGGTGGTGCGGCCGGACTCGGGGTTGGGGCAGTCGATCACCTTGGGATCGACCGAAGTGCGCACAGCCTCGACCACGGATTTACCGGAGCCTTTGGTCGCCAGATCGATCGCGCAGGCGCGGTCCCAATCGAGCACGATACCGGCCTTTTGCGCGGCAACCAGCGCCTGCACCGTCGGCACCACATTGCCGCCAGCCAGGAAGTGCGCGGAAATCTTGTCGGTGGTGACCTCGATGCCGGCTTTCACCGCAGTGATGCGCGCATCGACCACCAGACTGTAAGGCACGCCACCCAGGCGCATGCCCAACAAGGTGAGGATGCCGACGGGCGCACCGTTGAGGCGGGCTTTAAGCCAAACGCCGATGAAGGAAATAAAAACGCCAGCCGCAATGAGGATGGCGATGACGAGCGGGATGAGGATGAGTAACGGTAGGTTGTTCATGAGGAAATTGGGTTGGAAACGATAACGATGAGACGAAAATTATCTACGCCGACGACACGTAAGTCGGCACCTTTTGCGGCGTAGCCCGAGCGGCAAAACGCCTCGAAGCGCCGCCCCGCCACCTGCACAAATCCGCTTGGAGCCAAAGTCGTCAGCGCCACCGCCGGCTGGTCGACTACGTCTTCGGCCCGCGCGATGGGTGGCTGGCTGGTGGAATCCACCGTCGCATTTACCACCAGCGAGCGTCCAAGTTTGGTTTTAGGCAGCAGCACCAGTTCGACGTATAGCATCAGTCCGAGCAGCCCCAACCCGCTGACACTGGCCCAAACCCCGCCGATCAGCCCGTACTGGTTAAAAGCCAGCACGCTGCCCACCAACAGGACCACCGCCCCGGCTACACCGGCTATGCCGCCGGGCAAAAAAATCTCCGCCGTGAGTAACAGCGTCCCGATCAAAAACAGCAGCGCGAGAGTGGTCATACGCCCTCCTTTTCGACAAGCAGGGCAAACGCCGTGCGGCCGCGCACAATCACCGCGTCGCCGGCATCCACAACCCCGACCTCCACGATCGCCTCGTAGCGCCGACCGCCGATTTCAACCTGTCCACTCGGACGAAGCACGGTCACCGCAACTCCGCGCTGGCCAATCAGCGAATCGACATGCGCCGCGCCCCCGGGGCCGACGCCGGCCACCTGGGCCACGCCGCCGATGGACTCCTGCACCACCATTTTATCCCAAACCCAGCCCTTAGGAATAAAGCGCGCCAGCGCCGCGCCGAACGCCACCGCCAGCACCAAGCCGAGGCCCAAGTTTTGCAGCGGCTGCACAAAGGCATCGCCGGACCACGCAACGGTGATCGGCTCATTCGGCCACAAGTCGGCCATCGACCAGACCAGAGCACCCAGCATCAGCAAAACGCCGAACAGCGCCGGAAGAATCAGCCCTGGGAAAAACAGGATTTCAGCCGCAAGCAGGGCGGCACCGAGGGCAAACACCAACGCCGGTTCGTGGCCGGAAAGCCCCGCCACAAAGTGCCCGAAGAACACCACGCCCAACAGCAGCCCGCCGGTGACGCCCAAAATGCCAAATCCGGGCGTTTTAAACTCAATGAACACCGCCAGTAACCCGAGCCCGAGCAGGATCGGCGACCAGGCGGTCAGGTACTGCGCCAACTCCTCCGACCACGTGACTTCCAAGCGCTGCACAGAAAAGTTACCCGCTCCGAATTTTTGCGTCAGCAGGTCGTCGACGGTTTTGGCAATGCCTGCCGCGAGCAACGGCTGCGGTGGCTGGCCGTAGAGCTTGCTCGCCTCACTGGCCGTCAGTGACAACAGCTCGCCTTTTTCCTTCAACACCTGACCGTCGATCTTCAGCTCGGTGTCGGCGTCGATCATCGCAGAGATGACTGCTCCTCGGTGCCCCTTACCCTCGGAAAGCGCACGCACCCGAGCCTTCAGGTAACTCACGATTTTCTGTTTCATGGTCACGTCCACGTCCTTGCCGCCAGCGCTCACGGGAGCGGCGGCGCCGATCACGGCTTCGGGTGCAAACCAGATTTCGCTGGTGGTCGCGGAGATGAACGCGCCGGCCGAAATGGCCTCTTTGTTGACGAAGGTCACGGTCGTGCCAGGGAATTTGCCCAACGCCTCCATGATCTCGAAGGTGACGTCCAGGCGGCCGCCTGGCGTATCCATGTCGAGCACGACCACGTCGGCCTTTTGGTCGATGGCCTCCTTCAGGCCCCGGCGCAGAACATAAAGAATGGGCTTATCGATCCCCTCCCGAACCGGGATAACCCACACGCTCTTCACGCCCGAGGGCACCGCCGCAACCACAGGGGGCGCCACCACCGGATCTACAGCTGGCGCCACAGCGGGAGCCGCAGGCACCGGAGCCTCGACTTGTGCCCGCAGACAAAGCGGAAGCACGAGGGAAACGAGGAGACAGTAAAGGGCGCGGGTCATAAAAACGGGAAATAAAGCGCGCCCCTTTCACA
Source organism: Opitutaceae bacterium (assembly GCA_947471115.1). Classification (GTDB taxonomy): domain Bacteria; phylum Verrucomicrobiota; class Verrucomicrobiia; order Opitutales; family Opitutaceae; genus Rariglobus. Next base: position 26,094 of record CANIXX010000005.1, read on the forward strand.
TGCGCAAGCGCTAGCATTTACCAGCAAGTTACAAACTGGCGCGTTTGTTTCCACGGAATCCTTTTGCCTAGCCGCAGGTTGCGCGCAAAAACAGCCCCCTCATGGAAAAGGTGTCTTATCACGGAAAAACTCTCACCCGCTGGCAGGTTGGCAATTCGACGTTCCTGGCCCTGCCTGAACACGGCGCGCGCCTGATGAACTGGCATCTCTCGCTCGGGGACAGCTCGGTGCGCGACATCCTTTACTGGCCCGAAGACGCCAATTTTAACGACTTCCCCAAGGTGCGCGGCGGCAACCCGATCCTGTTTCCCTTTAACGCGCGTAGCTTCGACGCCGGCGAAATCCACTTCTGGCGCGACCCCACCGGCCTTCGCCGCCCGATGCCCATGCACGGCTTTGCCCGTAGTGGCGAGTTTAAGGTCACGCGCATGGACTCCCGCGGGTTCACCGCCGTTCTCGTGCCCGACGATGCCGCCCGCCAAGCTTACCCGTTCAACTACGAGTTCACCGTCGCCTACCGCTTCTCCGAGCTCGGCTTGGCCTGCGAACTGACACTGCGCAACCTCGACAAGCAGCCCATCCCCTGGAGCGCGGGCCACCACTTTTATTTCACCGCGCCCTGGACTGAAGGGCAGACCCGCGCCAACTACGTTATCCGTATTCCCGCTACGCGAAGCCACCGGCAGGACGCCGCCGGCAAACTCACTCCGGGCCCCACGTTCAAGGGCGAGGAGCGCCTCGACAACCCGGCGCTGGTCGACGCCCTCCACCTCGGCCTCAAATCCAACAGCGTCTCCTTCGGACCGATTGCCGGCCCGGGTAAAGTGACCATCCGCCACGGCACCGCACCCGTGCCGCCGGCCGAGGCGACGTTTGTCACCTGGACCGCCTCACCCGAGGCGCCATTTTATTGCGTCGAACCTTGGATGGGGCCGCCCAACGCGCCTGAAAACAAAATCGGACTGCACTGGGTTCAACCCGGCCAGTCGCAAAGCTTCGTCGTTGAAATCGCGGTGAAGTAACCATCGCCTCAGCAGAAGTTCCACCGCACCACGAAACAACTCTCCATGCCCTATTCATTACCCACGCTCGCCTTTATCGGAGACATCGGCGGCGGCGAAATCATATTGGTGTTTCTGGTCGTGCTGATGCTCTTCGGCGGCGAAAAGATGCCTGAACTGGCGCGCAGCTTCGGCAAGGCCCTCCGCGAGCTCAAAAAGGTGACCTCGGGCGTCGAGGAACAACTTAAACAAGCCATGGCGGAACCCCCGCCCAAACCGCGCCAAGCCACCACGGCCAACCTCCCCGCAGCCAGCTTACCCCCCGTTTATACTCAGCCGCCTGCCGTGGCTATCACCCCGATCGAGCCCCCGCAGTCCGCCCCGACTGCGCCCCTCACCGGCGACCGAAACACTGCACCCGGCTCCGACAAGGTGTAATCACGATCACCACCGGACTGCGCGACGCAGGCGAGGAGGAGGAAGCAGGCCCCGTCACAGTCCAGAGGATCGGCGTAGGACTTAAGCTCGACCGGTCGCCAAGGATCTTTTGGTTCTTGCGAACAACCCGAACGACCAGTCTTACAATTTCATTCCTCCCTCGCGCTGACGGCCTCGGGTGCCAAGCCCACCCGAGACATCGCCAGCTGAGGCACTAAAGACAGCCTTAAGGGAATCGGGATTAACCTTTTTTAACCGGCGGTAACTCAACCGCCTTTTCAGTCTCCTTAACCGCAAAACTCCGGCCGGTTAACTTCTCAATGAGACTGATGCCAAAGAAGCCGTTCATCATGTCGGCTCCGCCTCCACCCGCACCGCCGCCACCGCCGATTACGAGGTTTTCGGGGATGAGCTTGAGGGTGCCCGTGGCGATTTTTTCGACCACGCGGATCTGACCAAACACGTCCTGACCCATCGCCTGAACTTCGAGTCGGTAGGCTTCGGCGGTGGATTGACCCTTGGCGAGAATAACCTCGGCCTCGGCGTTACCGACTTTGGAGGTCGCTTCGGCTTCGGCCACAGCGGTGACTTTGGTCGCCTCGGCTTGGGCGTTGGCGCGTAGCTTGATCGCTTCCGACTCACCGGTGGCCTGGAGAATGGCCGCGGCCTTGGAGCCCTCGGCCTCTTTCACTTTACCCTCGGCCAAGTTCTTTTGGATTTCCACGTTGCGCTCGGATTCCACCACCTTCGGCTGCATGGCGGCCTGGGCGGTCGCGTTTTCGAGGGCGCGGCGCTCGTCCTGCGCCTCTTTCTGCGTGGCGTAGGTTTTTTTCTCCTGCTCGGCGATCTGGCGGTCAGTTACCGTTTTGGTGAGCTCGGGCGGCAGCACCACGTCGGCGATGAGCGTATCCTTGGAATCGATATGGTGAACGCGAAGTACGTTATCGATGTGCATCTTGGCCTTTTCCTGGAGCTGCTTGCGCTCGGTGTACAGGTCGAGGGCCTTGATGTACTGGGCGGCGTTGCGGAAGTGAGAGCTGATGGCCGGCTCAAGAACCTGCGAGATCATGTTTTTCACCGAACCCAAGTTGGCGATCACCTTGGGCGCGTTTTTCATCGGGATGTGGATGATCACACTCACGTCCATGTTGACGTTAAAAGCGTCGGCTGTGCGCAGGGTGATCGTCTTGAGGCTGGAATCGAGCTCGTGGGCGCTGGAACGGGTGTCGGCCCAGTTGAGCAAGATCTGGGTGGTAGGCACGATATCGACCTTGAGGATCTTGGTGTTGAGCGGGTGTTTGCCGGGCTGAAGCGAGTCGGCCCAGATGCCCTTGAAGCCGTTGGCAACGATTTTGGCGTTAACGGCCTCGTCGGTCAGGTCGGTGCCCTCGGCACCAACGTAGCTGGTGACCACGCCGCAAAAGCCGATGTCGACGCGGATCATCGGGGCTTTTTCGACCGAGGCGAACCACGGGTTGATGGCGTAATTACCGGCGCGCAGCACGGGGATTTGCAGACCCTTTTGACCACCGGCGGAGAGGAAGGCGGCGGGATCTTGGAAGTTGTTGTGCGTTCCCAAAGGCAGTTCTTCAGCGGCGATTTTTGAGGAATCGACGATGGGTTTACCCTCCAAGATGGTGACGATGCCGACCTGATCGGCCTCGATGTTGGTCCAGTCGACCACGCTGATGACTTTAAAGAGAGCCGGATTAATGCGGTAACGACCGGGCATGAGCACGTCGAGTTGGCGGCCCTTTTCGCCACCGTTTTTGATAAACGCCTCGCCGTCGTAAAAGCTGTTATGGCCGTGAACCTTCAAAGCGAGCAGGCGGCCCTCGGGAATGCGGGCGCCATCGGTGGCCTCGACCAGGCCGATCTGGCCGCCCTTGATCTCGGTTATGGGGCGCTTTTCGATATGAAACAAGATGGTGTTGATACGGTAAAAACCGGGCATGAGAAACGAGATCTGCGGGCCCTTTTGGCCACCGTTATCGATGAAGGCCTGGGCGTCCTGAAAGCTGTCGCAAGCGACCGGCGAGCCAAAGTTGCCACCGGCACGGGTAACGGGCTGGCCGGCGATGGCCTCGACGTAGCCGACCTCGTTGTCGTCGATCATGATCGCATCGACGATGGTGATCTCGAAAAGGGCGGGGTTAATCTTGTATTCACCCTCGGGCAGGATGGCCAACTGAGGGCCCTTTTCGCCGCCATTACGCAGGAACGCTTCGCCGTCCTGGAACAGGTCGCAGGCGATGCTTTTCGCCATGTAATTACCCGAGGGAATGGGCGCGCCGGTGATGGCGCGCACCACGCCGACTTGGTTGGACGGGATCACCAAAAAGCGGTGTTTACTGGTGAGGTAAAGAAACGGAATGAGGAGGTGAAAGCCGGGTCCGAGCACGCGGGCCTGCACGCCGACCTCACTACTTAACGCCACGGTTCGACCATCGGGCATCTGGCGGCCAAACCAGCGCCGCTCCAGCGTGACGATCTCGTCGCCACCAGCGATGGTGATCGAATTGTAGAGCAGAATGAGCAGCGGAATGGCCAACAGAATGTAGCCGAGGTTTTCTTCGATATAGGTGAGCATTGGAGGGGACGGATGGGAGCTGGACTAAGCGGAAAAGAACGCCGCGGGAAGATGCACGAACCTGGCATCCATCGGCAATAGGGTTTTGATGGACTGGAATTTAACCGCCAGATTCCGCGCAAGAAGCCGGCGGGAGAACCCAAGCGATTAGTCGCAAAAAAAGCACCTCTTGAGGGTGTGTCGTTTTTGCGCCGTTTGCGCCTCTTTGCGGCCACCTTCCGTCTTCAAGATGAGCTACATTGGCCAGGGTGTAGCGTTGGCCTTATCTGGCCAGTTTACCTCACCAACCAAACCTTGGACGGGACGGCCAACCCTACATTTTTCGAGCGTTGGCTGTCCCTGGCCAATTCGCTTCACCTTGATCACGAATGACCATCAGACGCGCTAGAACGCGGTGGGATATTACCAGGCTTTTCGGACCTTGGCGGCGTGGCCAACGTTTGGCGGACCATCATCTGCGTGACTGCGGCGCGAGGTCGGGTAAAAGCCCAGCACCGCGTCCGCGTTGCCTCGAAGACCGTCACCATCGTCTCGACCAAGGGGCAACCCGCATCAACACACGGGATCTCCGACACGGTAACCACCGTGTCGTCGGCCAAGCCGAGGGCGGCACGTGCCCAGCGCTTAACTGCGGCGGCCTGTTCGGGGTCAAGCGCCGCCTTCGGCGCACCCACCTCAGGAATAAAGCGGTGCATAGTCAGGCAAGCTCAACGCCACTATAAACATTAGAAGAGTAGGCAGTAACATGGATCTTGTCGGATTGAGCGCTGAGGTAGTGCGGTGCTTTAGCCCGCGCAGGTTTTAATCATATTTTTCTCTCAATTACCGATGCGGGCTGAAGCACCGCGCTACTTCTGAATCCGGCACTTTAAATGTTACGGCCAGCTGGGTAGGCCGATCACGCCTCGCACTTGAGCACGTAAACCACGCCCTTTTCGCTCCCGACGGCGAGTAGCGTGTCGTCGGGGGACCAGGATAACTTGGTGGCGGGGGTGGGCATTTTAACGGTGGCACGCAACGGCTTGGGCCGCTCGGGACTCCAGAGCTGTAAGACACCGTCGGCGCTCGCCGTCGCCAACAGCCCATGGCGGTTCTGAAACGCCACTGCGCAGACCTTGGCGTCGTGCGGCAACATCACCGGCTCGCGCCCCTCGGGGCCACCCCCAGTGCAATCCCATAAGCAGGCGTCTTGACCGCCACCGGTGGCCAACCAGTGCGATTCACGGTCAAAGGAGAGCTCCTTCACTTTGCTCTCGTAACCACTCATGTGGAACTCGTCATTCTGCTCGGGTAACCACAGGTGGACACTTGGATCCTGATTGCCGGACACCAGCCAGCGGTTGTCGGGTGACCACACCAAAGCGTGGATACCGTTGGCATAAGCGAATTCTTTTTGGGCGATAAAATCGTCGGCATCCCACAGGCAAACACCGCCAAAATAAGCTGACGCGAGGCAACCGCCTGCCGGTTGCCACGCGATCGCGCTCAGGGTTTTGGGCGCTGGGGCGAACGCATGCAGCGTGGAGCCATCGGCGCGCAGCAGCGCGAGCTGACGGCCGGCGGCGACGGCGAGGATAGGCGCTGGGAGGTCAGAAGCCAGAGGTCGGATGTCAGAGCTCGGCGTATCGGAAATTGATGACTGGCTACTGACCGCTGTCTTCTGGCTCGAAGGGCCCGTCTGGCTTGTAACGGGCCGCCAAGCGAGGTGCTCGATCCAGGCCCCGCCTACCTCGGCCGAAGCGGTGTGCTGACCGCTCGCTGCGTCCCAGAATTTGACCTTCGCGTCTTGGCCCCCGGTGGCGAGCAGAGGCTGCGAGGGATGCCAAGCGAGGCAATTGGTGCCATCGTCATGGCCGGGCAAATCGGTACGTGTTCCCAAGGCTGCGGTGAACAGGGAAACTGGGCCGGAGGAGGCGGCGGCGGCGAGCATGGAGCCATCGGCAGCCCAACCGAGGTCGATCACGTAGTCGTCGAGCTGTGCGGCCCAGTGTTTGGTAAGTTGCATGTGAAGCCGCCAAGTGAGCGCGGCTCGCCCTCGCCTGCAAGGACGGAAGCCCGCCGGCCCTTCCGATTGAGTAGCGTAGCATAATCCACTCGGCGGAAACCCGCCAACTTGACCCACCCTCTCGTCAAACGGTGGGGCAATTTTGCCGCACACGGCTTACCGCATTGGGGAAACCTTCTCAGTCGGACAACGCTGCGATCCCTGTGTGGGCTACCACTCACCCGTTAAACTCTCCGCGCTGTCTGCGTTTATGGGCGGACTGTTACCACTAAGGCCCCTTTTTGTTAACACTGAGAAGGCCGCCGGAAAACAAAAAGCCCCGTAACTCGGTTAAGTTACGGGGCATCAAGCAAAATGGAGCAGGCGAAGAGACTCGAACTCTCGACGTCCACCTTGGCAAGGTGGTGCTCTACCAACTGAGCTACGCCTGCTTGAGAGAGGTGGAGAACAAGAATTACATCTCGGTTCGTCAATAGCTTTTTAAATAAATCTTAAAGGACCTCCAAATCGAAAATCCGCTGGTTGCGAATACGCAGCGGCAGGGGCACCAACTGCGCGCTTTCCCAAAGGGGAACGGCGTCTTCACTCAGCAAATAATGAACCGTAGTCTGCAGGCGCTTGGCCGCATCTTTCCGAAACACCAAATACACCGGTAAGCGAATCGGGTAGTCGCCCGAGTAAAGATTGTCAGCCGTCGGCCCAAAGGCCACGTCGGCCCCGCCCTTGGCAACCAAAAGCGTCTTCAAGTTGAGCTGGTTAGCTGGGAGCAAGGGAAGAACCGCCACCCCGCCCTCCTCACCCAGAATCCGCGTCATACTCTCCGCCATACTCGACTGCACCCCCACCGTTGGCCGTAACCCAGGGGAGGCCAAAACCGAGTAACGAAACAAATCATACGTCAGCCCGCCGCTCGCCCCAAGCAGGTTGGGCAGAATATTGCGGTGAGCCCAATCGCCGGCAACCCCCAAGTCCCTCCAGCGCTTGAGCCCCGATTGAGCACTGTCGCCATAAATCATGTTCAACTGCTCAAAGGTGATCTGGGTGAGCGGCAAGGCAGCCGGCACCACAACCACGGCCGTCTGATACGCCACCGGCCACGCCACGTAGGGAGCCTCGGGAAGCTTATCGCTGGGCGAAAAAAACACCAAAGCCAAGTCAGCCTGCCCGCTTTCAAGTTTTTCCATCCCAGCACGACTGCCCTCGAGCTTCAGCTTCAACCCCTGGTCGTTACGCTGCGAATAAGCCTCCAAGGCAGGGGCAAACTCCTTGCCGAGCAGGTCGGAACCAACGAGGCGCACATCGGCATGACTCACCGAAAAACTCAAAGCAGTAACCAGTAATAACGAGAGGGGTCTCATAGGTTTATTATTTGAAAAGGAGACTCATGAGGCTGCATTGAGGCAACCCCTAAGCCTAATGCGAGTAAGGCTTGTTGCCGCCGAATCCAAGAGAGTGCCCGGGGCCGGAGTCGAACCGGCACGTCCTTTCGAACAAGGGATTTTAAGTCCCTGGTGTCTACCATTCCACCACCCGGGCGGGAAGCAGGCGGGGAGATTGAGCGGTTACACAGGCGTTGGTCAACGTTTCCGCTGCACCTAAACTAAAATCGCCCCCAACTCCTCAAAACGGCATGTCACCGTCACCGAACGCTGGGAAGCGGCGACGGTTTTAGCCGCTGCCCTTGTTTACCAAAGGATGCGAAGAAAGCCAAAACCCCTAAATAATCCCCTGAATGGGTTGGCGATGTGCAGAATCAATTCGCGCCCACACCGAGGTGCGCCCTCGGCAGTCAAAGTGGCATTGAGTTTAGCCTCCGCCCTGTTCACTCAGAACGGGCCTAAGTGCGAAGGCTCATCGGCAATCAAGCCGCTTTCGTGCTAAAGAAGCCCTGAAGGCGGGCGCGCCGAATTAAAGAGGTGTAAAAAAGTGGGAAACAAACGGGCCACAGAACATTTTCCGCCTCATTTTCTAGTGCGTGAAGCACCCGCAAAAAAGCCCGCAACTCATTAATGAATAACGGGCTTAAAAAGTGGTGCAACCTTAGGGAGTCGAACCCCAAACCTTCTGATTCGTAGTCAGATGCTTGCGACTTCACATCTCTTCACAATTATTACTTATTTAACATATTTAACAATGACTTAAATTACGTTTTAAAATCTTGAGTTGGTACACTTGCGAAGCAAAATAGCACGTTATGAACGATAAAAACCGGACACAAACCGGACACAATTACCTAGGTAAGCTTGAAAAACAGAATAAAAAAACCGGACACAAATACGAAATAATGCCTTCCATCACGCCCTCAAAACTCCAAAAAGGAAGCGGCGAAAGAAGCAAAGCCCCCAACCGAGCGGCAAAGGACCAACAGGCTTACTGGAAAACCAAGGTAAAACCCCGGATCGTTCGCGGCATAGCTACCCCCGAACTCTACGTCCGGCTTTTTGAGGGCAAACGCGAAGCCTGGATTTGCTGCGACTCCTCAAACGTCCTCATCGCGGCAACAAAAGCCCGTGACCACTATGTGCGGATGACGGCTGTTGGCCTGCCAGCTTTGCTTGAGGAACTAAAGCCCGATGCCATGCCCGCCCACGCCGCCACCGTGGGCGAATTCATCGCCAACGCCCGCAATTTGTGCAGGGTCCGCCCCCGCACCCTCGCACAGTATGAAACAAGCCTGCGCCGCATCGTCGCTGGAGTTTGCCGCCTCGACGGGGACGAACGCCGATTCGACTACAAGACAGGGGGGGCGAAAGCATGGCGTGAACGCGTGGACTCGGTGCCCCTCGACCGGATTACTCCCGCCGCGGTACAGGCCTGGCGCATCACCTGGTGTGCCGCGGCCAAGGGTGAAAAAGACCGCACCGCCCGGGAGCACTCCGCCGCAACCTACATACGCAAAGCACGCAGTCTGTTTGCAGTCGGCCTGCTCGACGTTCTCCGTGAACGTATCCACCTGCCTGACCGGCTACCGTTTGCCGGACTGAGTGCGGCTGCCTCGACCCGCCGTTTTGTTCCCACTGTAGACGCTCACACCCTGTATGCTGACGCATGGCATGATCTCTCAGACAATCCTGACACCCTCGCTGCGTTCCTGCTGCTCATTGCCGGGGGCCTTCGGCGAGCCGAAGCTGACCTGCTGCCCTGGGCCCACCTCGATCTAACGTCCGAGCTGCCCTACGTTCGCATTGCAGAAACTGCACATTTCCGCCCAAAAACGGAGGAGTCTGCCCGACAAATACCCCTGCCCGCTGACGTGAACAGATTCCTCTCCGCCCTGCGTGCAGGGGCACCCCACGCCGAATTTGTCCTGGAAGGTAAACCCCCAAAGGCCCAAACCCGAACGAACACTTACCGCGCCGACGCATGGGAGCCACTCACCGCATGGCTGCGAACCAAGGGAGTGAAAAGCCGCAACCCCCTGCACGAAGTTCGCAAGCTGTCCGGCTCGCTAGTCAATTCCATTGCCGGACTTGAAGCTGCACGACACCACCTAGGACACGCGAACATTGCAACCACCTCGGGGAGCTACGTTGCGGCGCGCTCCGTCACCGTGGATTTGTCCGCCAAGCCTAACGTCAAATCTTAGGAACCCGCCGCTAATCCCGATTGCCTGATGCTGCTGTGTCCGGATCTCAAACCATAACTCGTCGATTACCAATGGAGCCTTATGGGGCGCCATGCGCGACGACCACCACCGCCTTTGCCGGTAGCTCGCGCCGGCTGGCAGGAAACTCTCAACTGCTTCGTCAACGTTTCGCTGATTTCATTAAAAACCCTAAATCCTGCACTAGCGAACCGTTCTTATCGCTCAGTGAAAATGCGAATTTCAGTAAGAATCATTGCCTTCTTACTATAAACAGCCATCTTTAACCACAGTAAGAAAGTGAAATCCATTAACGAGTCCACCATTCGCCACGTTACCGAACTCACATTGAAGTTCGGTTACCTCGCCGTGGAATCACCTCGCCTGGATGGACTTCGCTTCATTCCGCCGAGCCAGCCTGAGGTCGCCGAGTTTGAGCTGGATGGGCAGCATTACCGTTTTCGTCTTCAGTATGAGCTGACCCCGTCGCTTCACTCGCTTCCGCCTGCCAAGTCTCTCGGCAAAGAGGCTCCACTGCTGGTGGTGCCCAATCTCACCCCTGCCCTTCTCACCGCCTGCCGACAGGCCCAGGTCAGTGCTGCCGACTTGAATGGTCGACTTTACCTCCGTGCCACCGGTTTGCTGGTGGAACTGCCAGCGCTAGAAGGTCGGCGCTACCGCTTCGAGTTGGAGCCGCGCAATGTATTTGTCGGCAAAAGTGCTCGCATCGTCCGCGCCTTACTTGCCGATCCTGAACGCCCGTGGCGGCAGTCCGAACTAATAGCACGCGTCGGCGCGACCTCTGGTTTGGTATCTCGTATCGTCACGCACTTGGTGCGGCAGGGCATGCTCGCGAGGACCGGCTCCGCCAAGCGCGATCAATTCTATCAACTTACCTCACGGGACGCGCTGCTCGATGCTTGGGCGCAGGCCGATCAATTTGCCCGCCGGGTTACCACCCACCGCTTCCATTGCCTGGATCAGGATCCGGTGCAGCTGGCGCACAAGCTGAGCCAGGCGCTCACCCAGGACGGCGCGCCCTTCGCCTTCACCCAGTGGATCGCCGCCTGGCTTCGCCATCCTTACACCGAGCCACCGCTCGTCTCGCTCTACGTCCCAAAACTGCCCGCGCCTGACCTGCTCGATTTCCTCGGGCTGCGTGCGGTCGCCGACGGTGGGCGCGTGTGGTTTCACCTGCCGGTGGACGAGGGAGTGTTTCGCGAGACGCGCCTGGTGGACAACCTGCCATTGGTCTCCGATGCCCAAATTTACCTCGATCTGCAAAACACCGGCCTGCGCGGCCCCGAACAAGCCCGCGCCCTCCGCGAGTCCTCCGTCTTCTGTCGCCCATGAAATTCGATAGCTACGCCGACTACGATCCCCGGGCGACTTCGCAGACCCTGCCCGCTTTCCTCACCGTCTGGCCAGGGCTAGGCAACTACCACGACGATCTCGTACTTCTCGGCGGTATGGTGCCGCTCTACCTGTGCAGGCACCCTACCGGCGAGCGGGCCCTGCCTCGTCCGGCCACGCTCGATGTAGACTTCGGCATTTCGCTCGGGGCCAGCGCCGGGCAATACGGCACCCTTGCCACCGATCTACGCGCCCAAGGCTTCCGTCCAAGCGACACTCAGCCCGGCCGCTTTGAACGCGCTGTCGGCAGCTTCACCGTTTACGTGGATTTCCTAGTTGAAAACGGCGACCAGCCGCGCGGCACGCGCCTCGTTGACGACGTGCCGGCCAGTGTAATGCCAGGCGTGGTGCGTGCGCTGCAAACCGCCCGCCGCATGCCCGTCGTCGGCACCGACCTCTACGGAGCCGAGCAGCGCGTAACGGCCCGCGTCTGCGAGGTCGGCCCCTTTCTCGTACTCAAGCTGCGCGCCTTCCTCCATCGCCAGCAAGGCAAGGACGCCTTCGACTTGCTCTACACCCTGCTACATTACGACGTCGGCACCGAGGCCGCCATCGCCGCCTTTGCCGCAGAAGCCGCCGCCTGCAATCCCGCGATGCCCGACGCACGTCGAGCAATGCAAACGCTATTCACCGACGAAAACGCCCCCGGCCCGGTCAAGGCCGCTCACTTCGTTTATGGGCCTGTTACAGTCGGTGAGTCGGCCGACACCCGTCTCCGCCGCCTGCAACTGAGGCAAGACATCGTGAGCGTCACGGCTGCTCTCATGGCAGCAGGCACCCAATAGATATCCAATCACATCAATCCTGGGTCATATCCCCAAACGCCATGCCGCACCAACACAACCTCCCCACCAATCCTTAGCGGCATGATTGGCGTTGTCTTTGGGCCACGCCCCCCCACCCTCCCCAACCCTACAATTGTTCCGGAACGTAGAATTGGCCCCGGGGCGGCGACTTATAAATGCGGGAGACTCCCAGAATGCATTAAGATGTAGCCGCCGGGTTGGGGGGAAACGTACAGCGGGTTAAATCCCATCACCAGGGTGTAGAGCTCG
>CANIXX010000006.1 GCA_947471115.1 Opitutaceae bacterium
CCAGTCAGTTGAAGCGCCAAGGGGGCTGGCAACGGGACGAGAGTATGTGAATCCGTAGCCATAGGGTTAGCTGCGGAAGACGATCGCCGGCTCCAGGCGGGCGACCTTGATAATGCCGAGCACCGAGGCCAAGGCGCAGATAAACAGGACGGCGGCCAGCACGCCGACCGGTATGTGCCAGAGCATCAAAAACGGAACCCGGCCGGTTTTAATGGCGGCTCGGCCGATCAGCGAAACCACGCCCAGTCCAAACCCGTAGCCGATCAAACCGACGGCGAAGGATTGCAGGATCAACATGCGGCAGAGGGTGGCGGTGCTGGCGCCCATGGCTTTGAGCGCGCCCAGATTACGGAGGTTTTCCAACACAAAGGAATAAAAGGTCTGCCCCGAGATGACGGTGCCAATGATAAAACCGATGGTCACGATCAGGCCGACGTTGATGGGAATACCAGTGTTTTTCACGTACCACCAGATGGTGGACCACATGAATTCGTCATTGGTGTAGGCGGCCAGACCGGTGGCGGCGGCGATGCGGCGAGCCAGTTCGTGCGGCTCGATGCCGGCAGCCGGGGCGGCGAGCACGAAGGTGAGCAGTTTGCGCTGGCTGGGCACATATTCGACCGCGCGGTCGTAGGTGGTGAACACAAAGGGCCCACCGGTGAAGGAGCGCGCGGCCTTGCAAACCCCGACGATGCGCGCCTCGCGGTCGTTGATCTCAAACGTGTCGCCCACCCCGAGTCGGCGGCCGAGCCCATCGCTGAGCCGCTCCGCGCCGTATTCGTCGATGATCACCGCGTTGGGCAAGCGCAGGCCATCGATATTACCGGCCAAAAACTCGGTGGGCGCACCGATCAGCGTGGTGGAGTCGAGACCGGTGAGCGTGATCAGTTTGGCGGAGCCATCGGCGAGTTTGGCCTGAGTGGTGCCCTGATAAAGCGGAACGGCCCAAGCCACGCCCTCGACCGAGCACACTCGGTTCACGTCGGTGTCGCGCAGGGGTTTGTTGTCGTTGACCTGCTCGACCTTGGGATCCGCCACCCACACGGGGACACGGATGTTACGCAACGGGGCGAAGGTCCACGACATGAGCCCGCAAAACAGCGAGGTGCCCTGCGCCATTAGGATCACCGCAAAGGTGATGCCGCTGATCAGCATCAAGTATTTGGCGTGGTCGCCAAACAGCATGCGCAGCGCTAGGCGGTTCATGACCTAATGAGTTGAGTTAAAAGCAGCACCACTTCGTGGCACTCAATGCGGGCCCGCAACTGAGGCAACCCCCGAGAGCAACTCGGAGCTGTCAGATGCGGCAGGCTAAGTAGCGCCTACATAGTGACCACGATTTTGCCGAATTGGCCGCCGCTCTCCATCAGCGCAAACGCGTCGTCCACTCGCGCCAGCGGGAAAACCGAGCTGACCACCGGCACAATGCGGTGCCGCTCCACAAAACCCAGCATCTCCCTCCAATCCGCCGGACTGCCCATCGTTGTGCCGAGCAACGAAAGCTGCCGCCAAAACACCTTGCGCAGGGGCAAGTTCGGGGGATTGCCCTTGGTCGCGCCAAAAAACACCAACCGCCCGCCCGGGGCCGCCAGGTCGATCAGCGCCTCAAACCCATCGCCGCCGGCGCTATCCACAATCACATCGAAGAGCCGATCTGTGTGCGAGTGCAGCGCGGTTTTGGCCCAACCGGCATGGGTATAATTAAACCCACCCGCCGCCCCGAGGCCGATCGCCCGCTCGATTTTTTCATCGTGGCCCGAGGTCACGTACACCTCCGCCCCGTGCGCGACGGCAAATTGCAGCGCCAACGAGGCCACCCCGCCCCCCACCCCGCTGATCAGCACCTTTTCCCTCGGTTGGAGGCGCGCCCGGCTGAACAACGCGCGGTAAGCCGTGAGTCCCGCCAGCGGCAGTGCCGCCGCCTCCGTCCACCTCAGGTGCTTGGGCTTGGGAGCCAATTGGCACACCGGTACCGTTATGACCTCGGCCAGCGTGCCCTCGCGCGGAAGACCCAAAATGGTAAAATCCGGCCCCTGCGCGGCGGCACGCGAGCCCCAATTAAAGGAGGGATTTATGATCACTTCGCCCCCAACCCAATCCGCACCCACGCCAGCGCCCACCTTTTCCACGACACCCGCACCGTCGGAGCCGGGCTGAGAGGGGAATTTCAAGCCGGCGTACTGCCCCTGTTTGATCCACACATCACGGTGGTTGAGCGCCGCAGCCTTGAGCCGAACCCGCGCCTCGCCTGCCAAGGGTTCGGGAGTGGGTTGGTCAACAATCGAAAGTTCAAGAATGGCGGTCAGGTGTACGGCGTTCATGGTCGCGCAACGTAACACGCTTCGCCGCACATGCGAAAAATTTTCCCGTTTTCCGCCCTTTCTTGCGCTCCGGTTTCTGCTTCCCTGTCGAGGTGCTCCTCGCGCTTCACAAGCCCTACGGCGTCCTTTCGCAGTTCACCCCCGAACCCGGGTCGGCGTGGCGCACGCTGGCCGATTTCGGGCTGCCGCCCCGCGTTTATGCGCTCGGCCGCCTTGACGCCGACTCCGAGGGCCTGCTGCTGCTCAGCGACGAGGCCGGTCTCAACTCCCGCCTGCTCGATCCCCAGCACGGCCACCGCCGCGAGTATTGGGTTCAGGTGGAACGTATTCCTTCGGCCGACGCCTTGGCGCAACTTTCGCGCGGGTTCAAAATCGGCGATCACCTCACGTTGCCCTGCCGGTCTTGGACACTCGACCCCACTCCCGATCTGCCGCCGCGTAACCCGCCAGTGCGTTTCCGCAAAACCGTGCCCGACGGCTGGATCGCGATCGAGCTCACCGAGGGCAAAAACCGCCAGGTGCGCCGCATGACCGCCGCCGTGGGCCACCCGACCTTGCGCCTGGTTCGCGCGAAGATCGGCCAACTCGCGCTGGCCGACCTGCACCTCGCTCCCGGCAAGTGGCGCGTGCTCAGTGCCGCAGAGCGTGGGCTTGTTGCGCCGTCGCTTTGAAGATCGAAACGATCTCGGCGGCAGGTAACGGTCCCAATGCATCGAGTTGGTGGCCGTCGCCGTACACTTTAACCGCGTAGGCGGCGATCGGGGCGTAGTCGCCCTCGTCGATGCCGAGGTTGCCCAGCGACTGGCGCAGGCCGTTGGCGTCGAGCCACTCCTCGAAGGTGGCGATGAAGCGCTCAGGCGCATCGGCCCCGGTGATGCCGAACAGGCGTTCGCCAAGTTGGGCGAAGCGTTCACGGCAGCGGTTGCGCGCCAACAGCCAACGGAAATACGCCGGATACAACGTGGCCAGCCCGCGCCCGTGGGCGAGGTCGGGATACCAGCCGCTCAACGCATGCTCCATCGAATGCAGCACAAACTGCGAGGGCTGCCGGCCCGCGTTCGGGTACTCATTGAGCGCGAGCGTGGAGGCCCACAACAACTGGCCGCGGTGGGCGAGATCATCGGGCTTGGCCAACACGTGAGGCAAACTGTGGATTACCGTGGCCATGACGCCCTCCGCGTGTCGATCGGCCAGCGGCGAATCGCCACCGCCAAGCAGGTAGTTTTCAAACACATGGCTGAGGATGTCCGACGCCCCATCGCGCGTGGCCGTCGGCGGCAACTGGGTGGTGTACGCCGGATTGAGCAGGGCAACGGCCGGCTTGAGGAACTCATGGGCGAGGACCGATTTGCCTTTCACGGTGCGGTTGGAAATCACCGCGTAGGGCGTGACCTCGGAGGCGGTGGCTGCGGTCGTCGGAATGGCCGCCAACGGGAGTGCGCTGGTGAGTTGGCCTTCGCGGGACTCACCGCGGACGAAGGGCCAAATATCACGTTCCATCAGGGACGGCGCGAGGGCGGCGATGGCCTTGGCCGCATCCATGGTCGAACCACCACCGAGCGGCACAACGATATCGGCACCGAGCGTGCGCAGGGCGGCGGTTGCGCGGTTGATGGTCGCGGCCTCGGGATTGGGCTCGATCCCGCGAAAAACCGAGACGCGCAGGCCGGCGTGTTCAAAGGCGGACGTTACCTCGCCCAGATAACCGAGACGCTCGCAACTGCCCCCGCCGACAACGACAAAGGCGTGGCGGCCGAGTTTGGCGACGGCCTGGGAAAACGACTCGAGTTGATCCGTGCCGAAGAAAATGCGCGTGGGGGTGTGGATGGAGAATGAGTGCATGGGTTAAGAAAGGGCTGGCGGTTATAAGGTAGGCGCCCGCTTGCGGACGCCTATTGAGTAGTCAGTGACGGTTAAAGAGTAGGATCGAAAGTAGTGCGGTGCTTCAGCCCGCATCGGCGCTGGAGAGAAAAATGCGATGCAAAGCTGCGGGCTAGAGCACCGCATTACCCCAGGCTAAAAGGATCGAAGTATTTCGCTGATTTTTAAAAGCCGGCGGATGCGACAACTCTAATGACCTTTCCTGCTTTGATTCACCCAAGCAGGCCGCGCTTACAGGTGAGTGATCACCTCGGAGAGCGGGAAGCGCACCTTAGGGGTGGTTGCGTATTTATCGTCGGCGGCACGGTAGCCGATCGGGCAGGCGCACAGCGTGGTGTAGCCACTGCCGACCAGACCGAGGATTTCATCGTATTTGGCCGGCTCGAGCCCTTCCATTGGGCAGGTATCGAGCCCGAGCAGGGCGGCGGCCGCCATAAACTGACCGAGGGCGATGTAAATCTGCCGTGACTGCCAAGTGTCCAAATAGCCCTTGGCGCGTGCGCTGTCCAAGCTGCCCATGATGATCTTTTTAAAGGGCTCCATCGACTCGACCGTGGTGCCGCGAACCTCGGCAGTGCGGGCCATGTAGTGATTAATGTGAGCCTCATCGAGGTTCAGCTTGAAGGCAAAAACGACGAGGTGGGAGGCGTCGACGACCTGCGTCTGGCCCCAGGAAGCGGGCACGAGTTTCGCGCGTAATTCAGGAGTGTTAACCACGAGAAATTTCCACGGCTGGGCGCCGAAGGACGACGGCGTGAGCACGAGGGATTCCTCGAGCGCCGACCAGGTGGCGGCGGGGATTTTCTGCGACGGATCGAACTTCTTGGTGGCGTAACGCCAGTGGAGGGCTTCAAGCAGCTGAGTGGTGGTGATCGTGTTCATGGTATTATAGGGAAATTTGAGATGAAAAAGCGTGCGCTAACGTGGTTAAGCATCCGAAAAAAGCGAACCGTGCCAGTAGACCGCCCCCCCTTTTTTTGCAAGTAGTCGGGTGATTTTCGTGGGGCTAAGCGCTGAAACACCAAATTCGGGCGTGAACCAAGGGCGGAAAAGTGGCTCGCAAGAGCAGACTCAAGCTCGGCCAAAGCGACGGCGGAGCATCGCCGCCAAGTCCTCGCGACCCTCGATACGGAACCCCCAAACCAGTGCAGCGTACACCGCCAAGCCCATGCCAATGAGCAGTGCCAAACCGGCCGCATCCGCCCAGCGCCCCGCCGCGACCCAACGCTGCCAGCCCCACCAGCCGCCCGCCACCACCGCGCCCATGAGCAAGCTGGCCACAAGCACTTTGGCGGCATCACCTGCGAGGTGGCTGAAGGCCAAGCCTGGGAGCTTACGCGCCAGTTTGACCTGCAGAAACCACGCCTGCACCAGCACCGCGACGTTACTGGCGATCGCCAAACCCATGGTGGAAAACGGCCCCATGAGCAAAAAGCTCAGAGCCAAGTTAACCACAAAGCTCAGGGCAGCGGCACGCACCGGGGTGGCCGTATCCTTTTGCGCGTAAAACGCCCGCAGCACTAAATTCACGAAAGAAAAAACCGGTAACCCTAGGGCGAAAACCACCAGCACCGGCACCATCAATGCGGTGGCATTGGCATCGAACGCCCCGTGCTGAAACAGTAGCCGAATGATTGGCTCAGCCAGCACCACCATACCAACGGCCGCCGGCATATTGATCACCAAAATCAGCCGCATTCCCTTGCGGTAGGCGGTGGCCAAATTGGCGTGGTCGCCCTGCGCCGCGTATTTCGCGATCAACGGGAAAACCACCGTGGACACCGCCACGGCAAATACCCCGATGGGCAACTCCATCAGGCGAGTGGCCAGGTTCAAAACCGAGGCCGCCGCATCGTTGAGCGACAGACCGACCAGGCGTGATACAGCCATGTTTACCAGGTAAATCGCCGAGCCGAACAGCGTCGGTACCATCAACCGCACGATACTTTTAAACGGATCGCTCGCGCCGAGGTCGAACCGCGGACGCCAGCCCTCGCGCATCAGCGCGATGGCCGGCACCGCCATTTGAAGAAAGCCGCCGAGCAAGACACCGGCGCACAACCAGTGCATCGCACCCGATTTGTCCTGCGCCCAGCCCAAATAGGCAGCCCCGCCGAGCAGTACGATCATCGACAAGTTCAGCCAAATCGATGACAGCGCCGGCTCCAGAAACCGGTTCAAGGTCTGCAACGTTGCGCTGAACGCCGCCGCCAAACACACAAAAATCAGGTAGGGAAACAGCACGACGGCCAAGTCCGCCCCTTGCATCCAGCGGTGCGTGGTCTCCGCCGACACCCCCCACCCGACCGCACACTCGGCCAAGCGGTCGGCCTGACTCAGTCCCAACATCGCCAAAACGACCACACTCGTGGTGACCACCAGCAGCCAGCTTGTTACCTGACTGACCAAAACAAACGCCCCCTCGCGCTGTTTTTTCTCCATTTCCTCATGCAGGGTGGGGACCAAGGCGGCAGTCAACGCGCCCTCGCCAAGCAGCCGGCGAAACAAATTGGGCAAAGTAAAAGCGGACACGAAAGCGGAGTTGAGTGCGCCGACGCCAAACACGGTGGTCGTGAGCATATCGCGTCCTAACCCCAGAAAGCGCGAAACGAGGGTTGCCGCTGCAACGATACTGATGTGTTTAAGGTTTTTGGACACGCGGGCCGTTTTTCGGAGCGGCCATGCAGGTTAGCAAGTTCTTTACCCTGAACTGGCATTGACGCTGCTAAAAGTGCCGAGCAATTTCGCCCATCCCCTATGCCCATCATCCCCAAGTTAATTGAACGTCTGCAGCGCCACCCGAAGCGTATCGTGTTCCCAGAAGGCAACGATCCGCGCATCCTGCAGGCAGCCCGCCAGTGGGTCACCCGGCGCATGGGCGCGCCGATTCTGCTCGGCGACCGCGCGGCGATTAAAGCCACCGCAGCCAAGCTCGATATTAACCTGCAGGGCATGCGCCTGATTGAGCCCGAGCGCAGTGAGGAATTTGAGGGGCTCGCCAGCCACTTGGAACAAATCCGCCGCTTGAAAGGCGTGCGCAGCACCGAGGCACGCGAGGCGTTAAAAAACACCAGTTACTACGCCACCATGATGCTGGTCACCGGCCAGGCCGATGCGCTCATTTCCGGAGCCACCATGTCAGCTGCCAGCGGACTGCGCCCGATTTTCCAGATCGTCCCACGCTTTGAACACGTGCAAACCGCCTCCTCGCTCATCGTGCTCGATTTCGACGAGAAAAAGGTCGGCAGCGACGGTTCGCTCTTCCTGGCCGACTGCGGCGTCATCCCTGATCCTACCGCCGAGCAGCTCTGCGACATTGCCATCTCCACGGCGATGATTGCCCGCCACCTGACCGGCGAAGTTCCGCGAGTTGCCATGCTCAGTTACGCCTCCAAGAGCGCGTCCAACCACCCCTCGCTCATCAAGGTCCGCCAAGCCACCGAACTGGCCCGCGCCAAGGCCCGCGCCGCTTTCCTTGAAATGGAAATCGACGGTGAACTTCAGGTCGACGCCGCTCTTGATGCCGCCGTGGCTGAAACCAAAGGCGTATCCAGCTCTGTGGCCGGTCATGCTAACGTGCTGGTGTTCCCCGACCTCAACTCGGGCAACATCGCCTTCAAACTCATGCAGCACCTCGGTGGCGCCAACGCCTACGGCCAGATCCTCACCGGCCTCACCAAGCCCGCCGCCGAGATCAGCCGCGGTGCCAGCGCCCACGATGTCTTCGGTGCTGCGGCCATCGTAGGCTGTCAGGCTATCGACCGGCGCTTACTCTTCGGCGCGGCCTGACGCTCGCCCTGCCGCAACTAGAGCTCAGCCCAACATAATCACCCGCAGCCATGAATCCTCCTGCAACCGCCAGCAACAACCCGTTTCTTCAGCCCGCGCAGTCATTATTAACGGCGCCGACCAACAAGGAAATCAAACGGGTATTTGTGGCGGCGACGCGCATGAACGACGGCAAGACGACCACCTGCCTCGGTCTCTACGGCGCGCTGCAGACGATTTTTCCGCGCGTTGGCTTTATCAAACCCGTTGGCCAGCGCTTCGTCAGCGTGCAGGGTGCCCAGGTGGACGAGGACTCCTTTCTCTTCGACACAGTCTACAACGTGCGCGTGCCCATCCAAAGCATGAGCCCGGTGACCATCGACGCCTCCTTCACGCGGCGTTACCTCAAAAACCCGAACGAGCTCCTGCCCGAGTTAAAGAACCAAATATGCCGCGCGTTTGACCGTGTTTCATGGGAAAAGGATTTCACCTTGATCGAGGGTACCGGCCATGCCGGCGTCGGCTCGGTCTTCGATCTGTCGAACGCCAGCGTCGCCAAGCTGCTCAAATCCCCCGTCATCCTAGTGTGCCCAGGTGGAATCGGTCGCCCGATCGACGAAATCGCGCTCAACAAAGCTCTTTTCGACAAGGCTGGTGTCGAGGTGATCGGTGCGATT
The DNA here is from genome assembly GCA_947471115.1 of Opitutaceae bacterium. GTDB lineage: Bacteria > Verrucomicrobiota > Verrucomicrobiia > Opitutales > Opitutaceae > Rariglobus. Next base: position 8,648 of record CANIXX010000006.1, read on the forward strand.
CTCAACAAGATCGAACCCGATAAAATCGACTTCGTACGGGAATACGCCGGCATCGGGCTCAAGCGCCTCGGCGTGCCCCTGCTCGGTCTCCTGCCCGTCGAAAAAATACTCACCGCCCCCAACCTCACGCAGATCGCCGAGGACATTGACGGCCAGTGGATCAATGGTCGCAAAGGCTGCGCTAAACAACGCGTCCACCGCGTCATCATCGGTGCCATGACGGCTAAGGGCATCGTCGATTACCTCACTCCGGGCACGCTCATCATCACGCCCGGTGATCGAGACGACATCATCCTCGCCGCCATTTCCAGTGCCCGCCTCGCCGGTGGCACCACCATCGCGGGCCTCATTCTTACTAACAATATCCAGCCGCATCCCAAACTAGTCGAACTGCTGGCCCAAACCGACATCCCCGTCATCGCCGCCAAGGGCGAAAGCTATACCGTCACCTCGACGATCAACCGGATGACGGTGAAAACCCAACCGCAGGACACCGATAAGATCCCGGTCATCAAACAACTAATCATGAACAATATCGATCTACCCAGCTTGATCGCCAAACTTTAAATACACGCCGAGGGCGAAGCCTTAACTAACCTGATCTTAACTTTGCTAGCGGCTGGCGATTCAGTGCCACCAACGGCCTAAAACAGATTCCATCCCGTTACCCGCGAAACGGGGCGTGCAATCAGCGCCCCGTTAGCCACGGTAGCCATCAGTATTGTGATTACCCCTGATCCATCCCTTCAATCGACTGAACTCGCGCTACTGGTACTCGACGCCAGCGGCACAGTTCGCGCGGCCAATGATTTTGCGGGAAAACTTTGGCAAACTCAGGCCGCCGACCTCGCCGGCCAACCCCTGGTCAGCCTGTTCGCCTTCGACGTGTCGGCCTACTCGCCAGGCTGGAGGACAGCGCAGTGGGAGATGCTCATCGCCACCGCTCTAGCCCGCCCCCTGCGACTTCTCGCTCAGCCCTTCGAGCCGGTCTCCGCAGTGCCCGTGACCATCGAGCTGCAATCCGCCCACGGTCCCGACACGGTTTATTTTGCCCGCATTGAGGCCCTGTTGCCCTCCACCGCTGACGCTCGTACACCTGCAATCGCGCTGGCACCGGTGTTGCCCGCCGCGCAGCCTGCCGCGCAACCTTTCTCAAGCCTACCCCAGCCGCTGGTTGGCGGCGCGCCAGCAGTTGAGGGCGCGGGGCTTCTGGCCAACCTAGGCCCACTGGGCTACTTCGACCTCGACCTACAATCCGGCCGGCTCGTCAGCTCGCCTGCATGGAAGCGAATGCTCGGCTATGAAACCGAGGCGGCACCGGAAACACACCAAGCTTGGCGTGCGTTGATCCACCCCGACGACACCTCGGCACTGCCCGACCAAGTCGCCAAACCCCCGCTCACCGACCACCGCGAATTCAGCTTTGAATGTCGGCTGCGCCATCGCCTCGGTCACTACATCTGGGTGCACTCGTCAGGCATCCAGCTCTTCGGTCCCGACCGCAGCCTGATCCGCATACTCGGACTGAATACCGACATCCATGAACGCAAAGAAGTCGAGGAGATCGGCCTGACTAGCGAAAACCGCATCGCACGACTGACCGATACCGCAGGGCTGGCGGTGTTCGACCTCGATTTCACCAGCAACCAGCACTGGTTTTCCCCCGCTTGCACCGCACTTATCGGCGAAGGCCGCGCAACCGCCCCAACACTCGAAAGCCTTCTGCAGGCATTGCCCGTACAAGCGGCAGAATCGGGCATTGAAAGATTTCTCTCCAGTTTCTCAGCCGACGAGTCCTACGCCTCCCTCGCGTTCAAGCTGCGCAAGGCCAACGGACGCGAAATCCCCGCAGTGCTCGGCGTGCACCGCCAATGGTCTCGCAAACGCAAACTCAACCAGGTGATTGGATTCATCCACCCTACCTCGGCTGATACAAATCCGCTACCGAATGGGTTGCTTAACGGTGTGCTCGATACGCTCAACGAGGCGGTAATCGTCGCCGATCCACAAGGGCAGGTCATCTACCTTAACTCTAACGCCAGCCAGTTAACCGGTTGGTCGTCGAGCGATGCGCGTTCGGTTAAACTCAACGACGTGTTTAAACTGGTACGCGCCGACAACGGTCGCCCTGACAATACCGCAATCGATCTGGTGATAGCCGCGGGAGCTTCGCCTCGGCTCCACGCCGAACACGCACTGGTCGCTGCCACAGGAGGGCCTGCGCGCAACATCACCTGGAGCCCACGCCTAGTTACCTCACCAACAGGAGTCATCGAGGGTGTAGTCGTCGTGTTCCGTGACCCCGAGGCGATGACGCTCAGCCCCGAGGAGCGCATCCGCGCCAACCGGTTCGAATCCCTCGGCCAACTAGCCAGCGGCATCTCACACGATTTCAACAACCTGCTCACGACTATCCTCGGCGGTATTTCCACGGCTAAAGATAACCGCGACTACACGAAACTGGAGGATGCCGAGAGCGCTTGCATGGCCGCCAAGGCGCTCACCCGCCAGCTGCTCACCGTAGCCAAGGGCGGCGCCTCGAACGATCAGCAGATCGTCACCCCCGCCGAGATTTTGGCCGACGCGGTGCGCATTTCCACCCCCGGTAGCACGGCCCTCGTTTCGGTCAATGTGTCCGAGGATGCGGCCCCGATCCAAGTGGACCGAGGCCAAATCATCCAAGTTTTCCAAAACCTGATCATAAACGCACTACAGGCCATGCCCGATTTGGCCAAAGGTCGGGTGCAACTGCTAGCCTTCGACGTGAAACTCGAGGCCAACGCAGTGCCGCCGTTGCCTGCCGGCCATTACGTGCAATTCGAGGTTCAGGACAACGGCACAGGCATTCCCGCCGAGCACCTCGAAAAAATCTTCGATTCGTATTACACCACCAAGAAACACGGCACCGGGCTGGGTTTGTCTACGGTGCGCTCCATCGTGCACCAACACGGGGGCCAGATCACGGTCACATCGACCATGGGGTCTGGCACGAGCTTTAGTCTCTACTTACCCTGCGCCGAGCGCCCAGTTGTTGCGATCGCCCGTACGCCCCCTTCTCTGAGGTTTGGCACCGGGCGCATCCTCTTCCTTGATGACGACCCCAAGATTGGCGAACTCACGGGGTCCATGCTAGCCAGCCTCGACTACACCTACGACGTGGTGCGCACCGGCGAAGACGCCCTCACCTATTACCGCCGCTATCTCAATATCGGCCGTCCCTACGACGCCGTCATTTTGGATCTAAACGTAATCGGCGGCATGGGTGGCGAAGAGTGTTTCAAACAAATCCTCGCACTGCACCCTGAGGTGCGGGCCATCGCCAACAGCGGGTACGACAGCGACGAAATGGTCCGTCGCTTCCACGCGATGGGCTTTGCAGCTTACCTGACAAAGCCCTACCGCGTAGGCGACCTGGCCCGCATCCTCAAAGTCGCTCTGGGAAAGGCCTGAGTTTCTAAACGACAAACCGGACCGGAGCGCTAAAAACGGAAAACAAGAATGGGGGCCGCAAGCGACTGCGGCCCCCATTAAAGCCATTATTTCAAAGCGCGTCCGCTTAGATGTAGCGGAGCAAGATGCTCTCGTAGAGCTCCTGTTTGCCGCTCTTCGGGGTAACCTCGCCCTGCTCGTGGGCGATCTTGTGCAGGTCGGCGAGCGAGAGTTTACCCTGCTCGTAAGCTTGGCCTTGGCCGACGTCGAAGCTGGCGTAACGGTCTTTCACCAGGCTGGGGATTTCCGACTTGTTGAGCACCTTCTCAGCGGCGATCGCGGCGCGGGCGAAGGCGTCCATGCCAGAAACGTGGGCGATGAATAGGTCGTCGAGGTCGGTCGAGTTGCGACGGATCTTGGCGTCAAAGTTAACGCCACCGTGGGTGAAGCCGCCGGCCTTGATAATAACCATCATGGCTTCGGTGAGCTCGAGCGGGTCGATCGGGAACTGGTCGGTGTCCCAGCCGTTTTGCACGTCGCCACGGTTGGCATCGACGCTGCCGAGCAGGCCGGCGTCGGCGGAAACCTGAAGCTCGTGAGGGAAGGTGTGTCCGGCAAGGGTTGCGTGGTTGACCTCGATGTTGAGGGCGAAGTCGTTGAGCAGGTTAAACTCGCGTAGGAAACCGATCACGGTGGCGGCGTCGAAGTCGTACTGGTGCTTGGTCGGCTCGCAGGGTTTGGGCTCGATGAAGAACTTACCCTTAAAGCCCTGGCTGCGGGCGTAATCGCGGCCAATTGTGAGGAAGCGGCCGAGGTGCTCGCGCTCACGCTTCATGTCGGTGTTGAGCAACGACAGGTAACCCTCGCGGCCGCCCCAGAACACGTAGCCTTCGCCGCCGAGGGCGATGGTTGAATCGATCGCGGTCTTCAACTGGCCGCCGGCGCGGGCCAAGATGGAGAACTCGGGGTTGGTGCCGGCGCCGTTCATGTAGCGCGGGTTGCTAAAAAGATTGGCGGTGCCCCAGAGCAGTTTCACACCGGAAGCGGCCTGCTTTTCCTTAAGGTATGCGGTGATGGTGGCGAGGCGCTTTTCGGACTCAGCCAAGGTGCCGGCTTCGTCAACGATGTCGGTATCGTGGAAGCAGTAGTAGGGAACGCCGAGCTTGGTGATAAACTCGAAGGCTGCATCAGCCTTGTCCTTGGCGCGTTGCACCGGGTCGGCGGCGGTCAGCCAAGGCATCGGGCGGGTGGGCGAACCGAACGGATCAGCACCGTTACCACAGAAGCTATGCCAGTAGGAGACTGCGTAGCGCATCCAGTCCTGCAGCGGGCGGCCGGCGACGATGCGGCTGGCATCGTAATAGCGGAAAGCGAGCGGGTTGGTGCTCTCGGGGCCTTCGTAAGCGATGCGGCCTATGTTGGGGAAATAGGCTTTGGAGCCTAGGGTGAGTTTTGTGGTGGCGATGGACATGGTGGGTTTGAGGGAAAGTGGGTTGAGCGCTGCGGTATATTAATTCGTTTTAAAGGTGAGCTGAATTGGCCGGAACGGCCAACGCTACACGGGATCCGCAGATGTAGAGTGGCCGTCCCGGTCAATTTTCCTGATCGTGATTGCGAATGAAATTATGCGAGAGCCTTGGCCAAGCCGGCTTCCCAGCGGGCGGCAGCTTCTTGACAAGGACCGACCAACTCGGGGTTGGGTTCGATCGTGGTGATAACTTCGAGGCCGGCGAAGGCCGCTGCCGGGCTGGCGTAGATGCCCGCGCCCAACCCCGCTCCGCGAGCGGCACCGGCGGCGCCGTCGGTGCTGATCAGCTCGATGCTCACGCCAAGGGTCGCCGCGAGGGTGTCGCGAAACACGGCGCTCTTAAACAGATTGGCGTCACCAGCACGGAGGCGCTTCGGGGTCAGGCCGGTGGCTTTCATGCCGGCGATGCCGTGGCTAAACGAGAACGCGATGCCCTCTTGGGCGGCGCGCGCCAGATGGCCGGGCGTGTGGCGAAGGAAGTCGAGACCGAGCCACTGCGCACCGATGCGGCGATTGCCCAACATGCGCTCGGCGCCGTTGCCGAAGGGCAACACGCTCAACCCCTCGCTGCCGGCGGGAACGGCGGCGGCCAGGGAGTTGAGTTCTGGATACGAGAGATTGGATCCGAGCGTACGGCGCAACCAAGCGTAGAGGATGCCAGTTCCGTTGATGCAGAGCAGCACACCAACGCGCGGGTCGGTCGCCGTGTGGTTAACGTGGGCAAAACCGTTAACGCGGCTCTGTGGATCGTAGGCCAAGCGGTCTGTGACGCCGTAGACCACGCCCGAAGTGCCACCGGTGGCGGCGATTTCGCCGGGGTTGAGCACGTTGAGCGAGAAGGCGTTGTTGGGCTGGTCGCCGGCGCGGTAGGCCACCGGAATTCCGGTGGGCAGGCCGAGTTCGGCGGCAACGGAGGCGAGCACACCGGCTTGTTTGCCAAAGGTGGGCGTGAGCGCGGGCAGCAGCGAGGAGTCGAGCCCCCAGTGTTTAAGGAGGAATTCGGCCGGGGCGTTTTTGGAAAAGTCCCAAAGCGTGCCTTCGGAGAGACCGGAGGCGGTGGTCTGAATTTCGCCGGTCAGGCGCAGCGCGAGGTAATCACCCGGCAGCATGATCTTGCGGATGCGACGGAAGTTCTCCGGCTCATTCTGCTGGACCCAGCGCAGCTTCGAGGCGGTGAAATTTCCAGGGGAATTGAGCAAGCGGCCGAGGCAGGCGTCGGTGCCGAGTTCGGCGAATGCCTGGGCGCCGATTTCCACTGCGCGGCTGTCGCACCAAATGATGGCGGGGCGCACTGGTTGGTTACGCTCATCGAGGGTGACCAGACCGTGCATCTGGTAAGAGATGCCGATGGCGGCGATCTGGGAAACGTCTTGGCCGGCGCAGGCGGCGCGGATGGCGAGGGCGGTGTGTTGCCACCACTGGGCCGGATCCTGCTCGGCCCAACCCGGGCGCGGCGCGGAGATCGACATCTCCTGCTGCGGCGACTGGGCGGCGGCTATCACGCGACCGGTGGCGGCATCAAGAAGGGAGGCTTTAACTGCTGAACTACCGAGATCAAGTCCGAGGAGAAACATGGTGGGGGTTGGAGTGTGACTACCCTATCACGGCACAAAGGACGTTTACCTTAACAAAAAGACCATATTTATGCGCTATTAGCACAAAAGGACTGAAGTTAAACCAGCTCGCTGCGGCGGAAGTCCGTCGGGGTGCGCCCAACGACCAGACGGAACTGGCGGGCGAAATAGTTGCTATCGCCAAAGCCGACTTCGAGGGCGATGTCGGTCATGCCCAGCTCGCTTTGACGCAAGAGGCGTTTGGCGGCTTCGATGCGCAAACCGATGAGGTAATCAATGGGCGATTTACCCGTGGCTTGGCGAAACACACGAAGCAGGCTGGTGCGGGAGTGCCCGGCAAAACGGGCCAGTTGCTCCAGCGTCCACGGCTCGTGATAACGTTGCTCCAAGGCGCTGATTAACTTGCCCATTTGTAACAGGGCGCGGCTTTCGCGCACTTCACTTTCACCGTAGCGGCGAGACAGAAAAACCATCAGCTCGACCAGCAACCCGAGCAGCACTGCCTCATGGCCGGGCCGGGCGTAGGCCGACTCTTTTTCCATGCGCTCAGCCAGCACTTCGGCCATCCCCAGTTCATCACGGCCAAGGTCAAGGCGACTGGAAAACTGGTGCGCGCTGCGGAAGCTCGGCTCCAGCATAAACAGCGCACTATAACCGGGGAGTCGCCGCAGCAGTCCGGCCGGCAGCGGCAGACGCGCGGGGTCATACATGACGTTCATCAACACCAGATCGGCCCGGTCACGGAAGCAGTGCACTTGCTGTCCCTGAACCACAAATACGTTTCCTGCAGACACCGGAAACGACTCGCCCTCCAGCACGTGCAACCCGCGTCCGCTCAACACCAGGACCAGCTCACAGAAATCGTGATAATGGTCGATTTCCGTGACGTCGTGGGCATGCGAGGGTCGTCCGCCTGGCTCGGTTTTCACCCGACGCACCGTTAAAGGAAACCCGTCAGCACCAAAATAATCGAGACCTTGGGCGAGAAGAGCCATGTTGGTTTAGCACTAAGGGATTTATTACCAAAGGGGGCAAGCGCGACGGAACCCCTTCGGGTCACAACACCTTCGCCGCCCATGCCGGTAGGGCCCAACGCCTCCCGCAGGCGTGATCCGCCAGTAAATTATGCAGCCAGGGCCGCGAACACGAGCAGTTCAAAACCTCAACAAAATGCTGCCCGTTCTCGCTAGCGAGCCGGTAGCTGTCGACGCGCACATTGACCGGCTCGCTCTCGCCGATCAGCTCACAGACAACCGTCACGGTTTTAGCGCGCGAATCGATTTTGAGCTCCCGCACCTGGCCGTAGCGCGCGATGCGATCGTTGACAAACGTGCGGGCGGCCTGGCTGGCGACGGCGTCCTTGGCGGCGGTGAACATGCGCTTATCGCGAGCCCGCCGCATGGACTTGGCAACATCTTCCTGCTGTCGTTAATGCATCTGCATTTGACCCGGTGAAGCCACCCGTGGAGTGTGCGCCAACCATGACGTTGGCCGACATCACCCACGCGCTACTCGCCTCTTACGAAACCGAAGGCGGCATCAACCACCTCGACGGTATCAACCTGCCGTCCCAGGACTCGGTCGACCGGCTCGCCACCGACTTCATGCACCTGCTATTCCCTGGCTTCTTCGAGCAGCAACCGGTGAGTAAAAAGGATGTTCCCTCCATCACTTCCGCGCGGCTCGTATCGATCCAAACCCGACTGGCCGACAACATCGAAAAGGCGCTGCGTCACTCCCGCGACCCCGCACCCGCCGACCGTGCCGCCACGATGTCCATGCAGCTGCTCAGCCGCCTGCCCTATGTTCGCGGGATCGTGCAAACCGACGTCCAGGCCGCCTACGCCGGCGACCCCGCCGCCCGCAGCCTAGAGGAAATCATCCTAGCTTACCCCTGCGTGTTGGTCATTTCGCTCCAGCGCATCGCCCATGTTCTCTATCAACTCGGCGTGCCCATTTTACCGCGTATGCTCACCGAATATGCCCACGAACGCACCGGCACCGACATCCATCCTGGAGCCCAGATCGGCACCCACTTTTTCATCGACCACTGCACCGGCGTGGTCATCGGCGAGACGGCCACCATCGGTAATCACGTTAAAATTTACCAAGGCGTGACCCTCGGAGCGAAGTCCTTCGAGGTCGACAACGACGGTAACCCCATCAAGGGCGTGAAACGTCACCCCGACATCGAGGACCACGTGACCATCTACGCGCATGCCACCATTTTGGGCGGTAACACCCGCATCGGTGCCAACTCGATTGTTGGTGCCAACGTCTGGATCATGGAACCCGTCCCCGCCAGCAGCATCGCCTACTTTAAAAATGAGAGCTTGGTGATCCGCTCCCGACGCAAAACTGAAAAGGCCTTCGAATCAGCAGATTCGGCCGAGATGCAGGCGTGGGACTGCTCGATCTGATACTGGCCGCTATCGGCTCATAAGCGCTGGGCCCAAATGAACTGCGCGGCTTGCCGAGAAGCAGGCGCAAAAAAGGCTGGAGCAGGAAACTGGGCTTGCGCCCAAGTCCCCGCTCCAGCCTCACCGCGTAATCCCGATTAGACCACTGCGCCGCTGGGGATAATCGATCCCTTGGGCACGACGAGCACGCCATCGCGCACGATAATGCCGTGAGCGTATTCACCGTCGGCCTTACCCGCCGCGGAGAGCTTCACGTTGTCGCCAATACGGGCGTTTTTATCGATGATCGTGTGCTCGATCTCGCAGTTACGACCGACACCGATGTTGAAAATTCCGCGGGAGGCATTGGCTGCCTGCTGCTCAGGGGTTTCGTAGTAGTCGGCCCCCATCATCACGACTTCGGAAAGCTTGCTGCCCTCGCCGACATACGAGCGGATACCCAGCACGCAGCGCTTGATCGAACAATCGGTGATGATCGAACCGTCACCGATGACCGCGTGGTCAATAGCGCATTTGTTGAGCTTCGAGGCCGGCAGGTAACGATCTTGGGTGTAGATCGGCGCAGTCGGATCAAAGAAGTTAAAGGGCGGCAGCGGATCGGATAGGGCGAGATTGGTGTCGAAGAAGGCCTTCACGGTGCCGATATCCTCCCAGTAACCTTCGAAAATATGGGCGAAGAGGCGCTTCTTGCCCAGTAGCGACGGGATAACTTCTTTGCCGAAGTCAGTCATGTTATTGTCGAGCGCGTCGGCCAACACCTGACGATTGAAAACGTAGATACCCATAGAGGCCAAGCAGTGCTTCTCGCCTGAAGTGGACTGCAAGGTCGACTCCAGTTTTGGACTGAGCGTGAGCCCCTGAATAACAGCAGGATCCTTGGGCTTCTCGACAAAGCGTTTAATGGATAAGTCATCGTTAACCTCCATCAAGCCCAACCCTTCGACTTTCGAAACTGGGAACGGGATCGCCGCGATGCTCACGTCCGCCTTGCTGGCGATGTGGTCGGCGATGATTTTGCGGAAATCCATCCGGTACAGTTGATCGCCTGAAAGGATCAGCACCAAGTCATGGGGGAAGCTACGAAAATGCTGAAGATTACGACGGACGGCGTCGGCCGTGCCTTGATACCAATTGGTGTTCTTCTCGGTCTGCTCAGCCGAGAGGATATCAACAAAGCCGCCACCGAACGGATCGAAATTATAGGTGCTCTGGGTGTGGCGATGGAGCGAGGCAGTGTGGAACTGCGTGAGCAGGAAAATCCGATTGATATCGGAGTTGATGCAGTTGCTGATCGGAATATCGACGAGGCGATATTTGCCCGCGAGAGGGACAGCCGGTTTGCACCGCTCCATGGTCAACGGATAGAGGCGCGAACCGCGTCCGCCGCCCATCACTACCGCCAAGACTTTTTTCTGCATGCTCATAAGAGTAGGAATCGAGAACTAGGGTTACAGAGAACTATAGGGTTAAAGGTTTAGGGTATAACCTTGCTCCACGCTTGAACGACCGCGTAAATTCGCGAGCTTAAACCTGTAAATATTTATGTGTGGAATCGTAGGCTACGTTGGCCGTCAAAAGGCATCCCCCATTCTCCTCGAAGGCCTAAAACGCCTAGAGTACCGCGGCTATGATTCCGCCGGCCTGGCGGTGCAGCAGGACGGGCGGCTCTTCATCGCCCGCAAAGTCGGGCGGGTAGACAACCTCGTGAAAGAGTCGGCCAAGCACCGCTTCTCGGGCACCACCGGCATAGCCCATACCCGCTGGGCCACCCACGGCGGGGTCACCGAGGCCAACGCCCATCCTCATCTGAGTAGCGACGGCATGATCGCCCTCGTCCACAACGGCGTGATCGAAAACTACTCCGCGATCAAAAAATTCCTCCTCACCAAAGGCTTCACCTTTTCCTCCGAAACCGACACCGAGGTGTTGTCCAACTTGGTCGCCTACCACTACGCCAAGGAGCCAGTCGCACCCGCCGGAGAGAGCCGTTTTTTGCACGCCGTGCGCAAAACCCTCCGCCATGTCGAGGGCACCTACGGCATCTCCGTCCTCTGTAACGACTACGTCGGCGAGCTGGTCGCCGCCCGCAAGGGCTCGCCCCTCATTCTTGGCGTAGGTGATAACGAATACATTCTCGCCTCCGACGTCTCCGCCTTGGTCAGCCGCACCCAGAACGTCGTTTACCTCAAGGACGGCGAGGTCGTGCACGTCACCGCCAAGCAGTTCTCCATCTCCAACCTAGACATGGAGGATGTCTCGCCGGTGGTCGACAAGGTCACCTGGTCGATCGATGCCGCCGATATCAACGGCTACGCCCACTTCATGGAGAAGGAGATTTTCGAACAACCCGCCGCCCTGGAAAACTCGATGCGCGGGCGCTTCTCCGAAGACGGCTCCACCGCCAAGTTCGGCGGCCTCAATCTAGGTCCGGTCGACTTCCGCCAAATCGACCGCTTTGCTTTCCTCGGCTGCGGCACGGCGTGGCATTCCTGCTTGGTTGCCGAGCACTTGATCGAGCGTTTCGCGCGCGTCCCCGTCGAGGTGGATTACGCGTCTGAATTCCGCTATCGCAACGCGCCCCTTTCCGGCAACCCGCTCTTCTTTGTGATGAGCCAATCGGGCGAGACCATCGACACGCTCGGCGCGCTGCGTGAAGCACAACGCAAGGGCTACAAAGTTTTGGCGATTAACAACACGGTTGGCTCGACCATCGCCCGAGAGGCCGATGGCGGCATCTACCAGCACGTCGGCCCCGAGATCGGCGTCGCCTCCACCAAGGCGTTCACCTCGCAGTTGCTCATCGGCGCGATGCTCGCCCTGCACGTGGCCCGCATGCGCGACATGAGTTTCGCCGACGGCGTGGAATACGTCGCCGCCCTCAAAAAAGCCCCCGACCTAGTGCGCAAAGCGCTCGAACAAGCCGGCCACATCAAGGCCATCGCCAAGCGTCTAGCGAAGTACAACGACATGCTCTTCCTCGGCCGCCTGTCGCTGTTCCCCATCGCGCTCGAAGGTGCGCTCAAATTAAAGGAAATCTCCTACATTCACGCCGAGGGGTACCCTGCGGCCGAGATGAAACACGGCCCTATTGCGCTCATCAACGAGCAGTGCCCAAGCGTGTTCTTCGCCCCCAAGGGCGAGATCTTCAACAAAGTTGTCTCCTCCATGCAGGAGGTAAAGGCACGCAAAGGACCGGTTATCGCGATCGTTACCGAGGGCTGTGAGCTTCCCGAAGGCCTCGCCGACGAGATCATCACCATCCCCGAGTGTCACGAGGCCGTTCTGCCGATCGTCGCCACGATTCCAGTACAACTCCTGAGCTACTACATCGCCTGCGAGCGCGGCTGTGACGTGGACAAACCCCGCAACCTCGCCAAATCCGTCACCGTGGAGTGACCCAGCCACCGCCATGAACATCTTCCCTCGCCGCGAGGATTTCCTCCGCCTCGCCACCCAAGGTAACGTTATCCCGGTTTACGCCGACCTCATGGCGGACTTTGAGACGCCAGTCTCGGCCTACGCCAAGCTCAAGGCGTCCGGTCCGTCCTACCTGCTGGAATCGGTCGAGGGCGGCGAACAACTCTCGCGTTACAGCTTCATCGGCTGCCGCCCGCGCAAGATCTTCGCCTGCGGGCCGCAAACCACGGAGATCCGCACCCCCGCGCAATCAGGCCAACCTGCGCGCACCGAGACCGTTCCCACCCCGCCCGATCCACTGACGTTAATCGAGGCCGAGATGGCCGGCCACCACCCCGTGAGCCTGCCCGGCCTGCCCCGCTTCACCGGCGGTGCCGTGGGTTTTATCGGCTACGAGTACGTCACCCGCATCGAGCCCACCGTGCCGGCCGCCGCAAAGGACGAACTCGGCATGCCCCTGATCTATTTCATGCTGTCGGACTCACTGCTGATTTTCGACCGCGCCAAACAAACCCTGCGCCTGTGCGTCAACGCCCGCCTGCGCACCGCGGCCGATCCCGCTGCCGCTTACGACGCCGCAGTGATGGAGCTGGAATCTCTCTATGCCCTGCTGCGCGAACCGCGCTCACTCTCCCCTGCCCCGCTCGTGGAAACCGGTCCGGTCGCCGTGCCTCCGGGGAATTTCACCCAAGCCGCTTTTGAGGCTGTCGTGGAAGGCACAAAGGAGTTCATCCGCTCAGGCGACATCATCCAGATCGTCCCATCACAACGCTTCACCCAGCCGTTTAAGAAAACCCCGCTCGACCTTTACCGCGCCCTTCGCACGGTGAATCCATCGCCGTACATGTTTATCCTCGAGACCGAGGATTTTGCCATCGTCGGGGCCTCACCTGAAGTGCACGTGCGACTGACCGACGGCCTGGTTGAAATACGCCCGATCGCCGGCACGCGTAAACGCGGCGTGACCCACGCCGACGATCTTGCTCTGGAGAAAGACCTGCTGGCCGACGAAAAGGAGCGCGCCGAGCACCTCATGTTGGTTGACCTCGCCCGCAACGACATCGGCCGGGTATGCGAATTTGGCAGCGTAACCGTGCCCGAGATGATGGTCATCGAGCGCTATTCGCACGTCATGCACATCGTCTCCCAAGTTGAAGGCAAAATCTCCAAGGATAAGACCGCCTACGACCTGCTGCGTGCCACGTTCCCCGCCGGCACCGTGAGCGGCGCGCCCAAGATCCGCGCCATGCAGCTGATTGCCCAAAACGAACCCTCCCAGCGCGGATTTTATGCCGGTGCTCTCGGCTATTTCGGCTACGACGGCAACAGCGATACCTGCATCATGCTGCGCACCTCGCTGATCAAGGATGGCTTCATTCACATCCAAGCCGGTGCCGGCGTAGTGGCCGACTCCGTACCGACTTCTGAATACCAGGAAACCGTTAACAAGGCGTCTGCCTTGTTCAAAGCGGTGGCGATGGCCGAGCAGTTCTGAAGCGAATACTCATTCGCCGCTCCAGTCTGATAAGTATTAGCGTCCAAGTTGGCGTTTACCCAATCCTTGAGCTCACGCTCAAGGCCACACCCTTCGTCGGCACACTCCGAGATGCCTTGAGCCACTCGGCTCTGTGAGACCATTCTGGCAGTCACTTTCCGTGGGTCGCCCCCAATCCATTGGCCACCCCGAAAACCGAAATACCCCAAAAAGAGGGCGACGATCCGATTCACCGCGAAAGCACTAAAAGTTGCGCAAATAAAAACGTAAATACTTATTAATCAGATAAATTAATCCGCTTCACGTGGCCCTCGTTCGTCTTCGCGGTTTAAAAATCCGGCTCCTAAATTTCGCGTTAAAATGTGCCGATCTGGGCGTTTGCCTAAAACCGGGATGCTCCGAGTGCAGGATTGCGGTGGAGTCCGCACTAGGCTCATTTTTCGAACACGATGAAAACAGCTCGGTTAATTTTGAGTGCAGTGGCGGTATTGGGGCTTTTGACGGGTTGCACCACGGTTAAGGAAACCGGGCGCTCCCAACTCATGCTGGTTTCGCCCAGCGAAGAGGCGAAGATGGGGCTCTCCGCTTTCGCCCAGATTAAGAAGGAGGAGAAAATCTCCACCGACCCAGCCCTCAACGCCCGAATTCAAACCATCGGCAAACGAATCGCCGTTTCCGTGGGACGTGAAATCCCCAATGCACAGTGGGAGTTTGTCGTGTTTGATTCACCCGCAGTGAACGCCTTCGCGTTACCCGGGGGCAAGGTGGGCGTTTACACCGGACTGATCAAGTTGTCCGCCAGCGATGACGAAATCGCCATCGTCATGGGCCACGAAATCGCCCACGTGACCTCGCGCCACGGCGCTGAACGCACCTCGCAAAACTATGCCTTTATCGGGGTGGGCCTAGCTGCCGCCGTCGCCATGGAAACTCAACACGTTGACCCGGCAAAACGTAACCTGGCACTTGCCGCCTACGGCTTGGGCGCAACCGTCGGGTATATGCTGCCCTACTCGCGACTCCATGAGAGCGAGGCCGATAGCGTCGGCCTGCGCTTCGCGGCAGGTGCAGGCTACGATCCGCGCGCGGCAGTGACCTTCTGGCGCAAGATGGCCGCGCAGGGCGGTGCCAAGCCGCCAGAGTTCCTGTCGACGCACCCGTCGGACTCGACCCGCATCGCCAATCTCCAAGCGCTCGCTCCGCAATACGTGCCGCTGTACCAGCAGAGCAAAGCACGGTTTCAGTCGGCGAATCAGGCCGCCGAGCAGGCGGAAATGAATTCGTTCATGAAGGCGAAGTAGCCCCGCCAGCAGGCGTTTTTTGGTGAAAACAAGTCTGGCCCACGTTCAGGCCAGCGTTCACGTTCGCGGCATGTTTGACCCTGTTGAAAAGCTGAAGGAATTCATCCGCCATCCCAGTGTTTCCGCCGATCCGGCGTTTAAGGCCGGCATGAAGGGCGCACTCGATTTCGCCACCGGCCTGCTCGCCTCCATCGGCTTCGAAGTCGAAGTGGTAAAAACCGATCTGCATCCGATCATCCTAGCCACCCGAGGCACAAATCCGGACTGGCCCCACGTCATCATCTATGGCCATTACGACGTACAGCCGGCCGATCCGCTACACCTTTGGCAATCGGCCGCCTTTGAGCCGGAAATCCGCGGGAACCGCCTCTACGGCCGTGGTGCAGCCGACAACAAGGGTCCGCTGATGGTTCACATCGCCGCAGTGGGGCGTTTGCTGGAGCGCCGCCCCGACTTGCCGTTGCGCATCACCTTTATGATCGAGGGCGAGGAGGAGATGGGCAGCCCAAGTTTCCCCAAGTTTCTCGAAGTCTACGGCGAACGTCTCAAGCAGGCGGACCTAGTTTACCTTTCTGATACGCTGCTGCCGAGCGAGGACCAGGTGGTCATCACCTGCGGACTGCGCGGGCTCGTGTTGTGCGATGTGGTCGTGACTGGGCCGAAAAGCGATTTGCACTCGGGGCTGCACGGCGGGGTGTTGCGCAACCCGATCCAGGCGGTCGCCGAACTGTGCGCCTCACTGCACAACCCGGACGGCAGCGTGAACATCGAGGGGTTTTACGACGATGTCATGCCCGTCGAGCCGTGGGAAAAGGAGCAGATTAAAAAGCTCGGTGGGGATGCCGAGGCGTACCGGAATTTTTTGGGAATTCCGGCGTTTTACACGGCCAAGGGCGCAACGCCCTTCGAGGCCACGCGGGTGCTGCCCACGTTGGAATTTAACGGGATCGGCGGCGGCTATCAGGGCGAGGGCACAAAAACGGTTATCCCGAGCAAAGCCTTCGTGAAGATCAGCTGCCGGTTGGTGGCCAACCAGAATCCGGCGGTGATCCGCGACCTGCTGTATAAAACCATTCGCGAGCGCATGCCCAGCGACGTGACCTTTGAGATCGTCGACCAACACCAGGGCATGCCCTACGTCGTCGTTCCTCCGGATCGCTCCAACACCCCGGCCGGCCAATCGCCCGTGCTGGCCGACGCCTTCCGCGCCGCCGACCGGGCCATCGCCGACGTTTTTGGTAAACCGCCGCTGTACCTGCGCGAGGGCGGCAGCGTGCCGATCATAGCCGACATCAAACGTATGACCGGACTGGACTCAGTGATGATCGGGTTGTTCCTGCCGGAGGATAACCTGCACGCGCCCAACGAGAGCTTTAATCTCGATGTCATGGCCAAGGGCATGCGCACCTCGGAGCGCATTCTTGAGGCGATCGCCGACCGTTGAGGCCGAGACGGAAAAAGTAGCGCGCTGCTTTAGCCCGCAGGTTTGCAACGGATTTTCCCCTGAAATTACCGATGCGGGCTGAAGCACCGCACTACTTTCGATCCGGCACTTTGAATGTTACTGCCTGCTGAGACGACCGCTCTAAACGGACCTACTTTTTCTTCGGGCCGAAGTTGAATTTCACCATCGGCTCATCAGAGGAGGCCGGCGCACCCGGGGTTCCCTCGGTGGGGCTCGCGCTGACCGGAGAGACAGGCGCCGCCCAAGGCGTACCCACAAACGCGGGAGATCCGGCGGGCAATGCGGCAAAACTGCTGGTAATTAGTTCAATGGTTTTGCGGTCGCGGCTGGCACCGAGATCGATTTTTCCCTGTGGACCGAAAGCACCCATGATGACCACGATCACCCGGCGATTATTGCGCAGCGCGGTGGCACTCAGGCAATAACCCGCGCTTTTGGTGTAGCCGGTCTTAAGCCCGTCCACGCCGTCTACTTTCCCCATGAGCTTGTTGTGATTGATCATGTGCTGAGGACCTTTGGCACGCAGGGGGCCGAAATCACGCTCCTTGGCCGAGGTGTATTTGAGGACGTCGGTCTTAAGAACGAGATGGCGGCAGAGGAGCGCGAAGTCACGCGGGGTAGTCAGGTCGCCTTCCGCAATATTGCGGCTGGAGGGCGGCAGGCCGTGGGGCGAGCGGAAGGTGGTCCGAGTCATGCCGAGCTCCTTCGCCTTGGCATTCATGAGCCCCACAAAAGCTTCGACTGACCCGGCCGAGGCGCGGGCGAGGGCATAGGAGCAGTCGTTGGCCGACTGGATCATCATCGCATAAATCATTTCTTCGGCCGTGAACGACTCAGACGGGTCTAGGTAAACCTGGGTGCCGCCTATTTTGGAATCCGCAGCCGTCACCTGAATCTGGGTACCGAGGGTAAGGGCGCCGCTCTGGAGCTTATCGTAGAGCACGGCGTAGGTCATGAGCTTGGTCATGCTGGCAGGCGGGGTAACGACATCGGCGTTCTCCTGCACCAAGGTTTGGCCGGTCATCGCGTCGATGCCGATGTAGCCTTTCCACTGGCCGGTTTTGGAGGTCGATGCAGAAGCAAACGGCGCGAAGGCGAAACTAAGGGTGGCGAGGACGGCCGCAAGGCGGCGGAAATACGCAGGTGACATGAAGCAAAAAGGAGGGAGATTTTCCATCTCGCGGCGAGCTTGAACAGCAGGCAAAGCGTGAATGGGGCGGTTTTTTAGGAGATGGCCGAATAAGGATGGGTTCTTATCGGGCGAATAAGCGCTCGATCATTGCGCGCTGGTTGGGTGCCGCGAGCTGGACAGTCCTTGGCCCCGCCCGTTGAGGTCAATGTCCCTTCATTTCACCATGTCTTCCTCACATTCGTCCGCACCCAAGTTATGCAATCCCGCCGTTGTCGGCCTGGCTGGCTTTGGCCTGACCACGTTGATCCTTCAGCTCCACAATCTGGAGTTGGTCGGCCTCGGGCCGGTGATCTGGCTCGGCCTGTTTTTCGGCGGTTTGGCACAGCTCATCGCCGGCCTGCAGGAAATGAAGACGGGCAACAATTTCGGCTACTGCGCTTTTACCAGTTACGGCGCGTTCTGGATTTCGCTCTGCGCGATGCTCATCGCCGGCCAGTTCGGCTTCCTCAAAGCCTCGACCACCGACGTGGGCTGGTTCCTGGTGGCGTGGACCCTGTTCACCGCGATCTTGTGGGTGGGCGCGCTGCGTATCCACGGCGCTATGGCGACCACCTTCACATTGCTCTTGGCCGGGTTTGTCCTGCTAGCCGCGGGCCATTTCGGTTTCCCAATTTTGAATAAGGTAGCGGCCTACGTGCTCATCGCCTGCGCGCTGGGCGCCTGGTACATGATGGCGAGGATTATCCTCAACGAGCTCTACGGCCGCGAACTGCTGCCGGCGGGTAAAGCCTGGATCGGCGCACGTGTGGCGTTGGTACGTACGGAGTCCCGGGTGCTCGACGTTAAAGTGAAAACCTCCGCCGAGTTGGCGGTTTAAACCAAAGTCCCCCAGCCCCTCGTGGGGCGCTTTGGGTTTCAACCGAGGCTCAGATTGAACGTGAATGAGGATAACGGCACGCGTGCCTTGCCCGACGAAAGACCTCGCGTGCATCGGGCCAACCGATCTTGGGACCATAACGCAGGCGCTCCAGCTCGGCCTGTAATGTTAAACACTCGAAGACACCGGCCTCCGGCGGTTGCAGCGACTTAAGCCGGCGCAACCAATGCCCCGCCTCCCGCCGAACCGGATCGAGCCCCGCGTGCGTCAGGCTGCTGCGCCAACGCCGCAACCCGTCACGCAGCCAATAGCGCCACCCCAGCACGGCCCCGGCACCACCAGCCACCACGGCCGCGATGGCCAGCAATCGCCGCAGATCCCAGGGCTGCTGCATCCATTCGCCGACCTCTTTGAGCAGCCGATGGATCGACTGCTTGATCTGCTGGGCACGGTTTTCGATCGCCACTTTAGCACTACGCGCCAACTCGGCTTGGGCCTTCTGGTCGAAGTCCACGATGCGCCGGTACCAGAACACCCGAAGGCCATCGAATTTGGCCGACCAACTCCGGTCACTAATTCGTGCCAAGAGCACAGCAGGGTTTTCCTGCTTGGCGTCGGGCACCGCTTCAGGTGCACCCGGTGTGGGGTCGACGCGCAGCCAGGTTTGTTTTTTGGCGTCGAAGAGCTCGCACCACGCATGCGCGTCAGAATTACGAATGGTGAGATTGCGGCTGGTGGTATTCCAGCTACCGCCACGGAAGCCGGTGACCATCCGCGCTGGGTAACCCGCCGAGCGCGCCAACAACGTAAACGCTCCGGCAAACAGCTCGCAGTGACCGGGTGAATCCGAATTCATCCAGCGCACCAAGGGATCTTCTTTTCCCCCAGGCAGCGTCATTCGCATCGAGTACTTGTGCCCCTTCGCCAGCCACTGTGTGGCGAGCCGGGCAAAAGCCCCCGCGTCATCACTCGGCGCGTTGAGCGCAGTCACCCAGGCGTCGAGCCGCGCCCGTTCAGCCGAATCCAATTTAATTTCCAGAAACGAGGGACCAGTTAAAGCATCCCGTTCGACGCCTGTCGCCTCGCTGCCGCCTTTATTGGACTTACCCGCCCCATCGCGCGGCGGCGAAATCTCGGGCGCACCCAAGGCCGACGCCGTGCGCATTCCCTCGACGCGGTAGGCGAACATCTTGGCGGGCGTTTTGCCTAAGCGCAGCAGCCTCAGCGTGTCATGAATCGCGTACTCCTGCGGGCCGTCATTGAACTTCAGCTGGCTGAAATCCCCAAGCAGGGGCAGGTAACGCGACGTGCCTCCCTCCAAATAAAAGATCCACACGGAGTCGCCGCCGCTCGGTCGCGCTCCGCCGGTGATAAGCTGCGCGGGTTGGCGTTGGTCGCGGAGCTGCCGCTTGAGCTGATCTGAGGTGCTAAAAGTACCCTTGGCGTACTCATCCAACACCAGCATGCGCCAGTAAAGTTGGGCAGGAATTTGGCTGGGGTCGGACACGTCCACGCTCAAAGCCACGCTGGTGTCCTGCTGAATGTCGGTCACGTCACCAAAGCTGACGTTTTCGCTGAACCCGGTTTTCGATTTTTGAGTGATGAGGTTATCGAGGAACAGGTTGTTGGTGAATTCGAAGCGCGGCAGGGCAAAAAACAGCAGCGCCGAAAGCCCGACGACCCCGCCAAACAATCCCACACCGAGCGTCGCGACCCGCCAGTCGGCGACCTCGCGCAGGCGCCGCCCCAACCGCAGCCACTCCAGCTGCATCCAGACCGGTGGCGTTTGCAGCGAATCCATCACGACGGGATGGCCGGATTCGGCAGCTTCGATCAGGTTCATCACCAGCAGCAGCACCAACGTGCAGCCTGTGAAAGCAACGATTTGAAACGCAAAGGCGAGCGATACCGAGAGCACGCCCGAGACCACTACTAGGAACAAACCAAGCACGATCAGCTGCAAATCGTCGCGGCGGAGGCGGGGCGTCACGGCGCGGTAAAACAGCAGCATCAGTGAAAGCCGTACCAGTGCTGGCATCACCTCTTTTCCAAAATAATAGTCGCCAGCAAACAGCGCCGCAAACAGTGGGAATGCCAGTCGGTGAACCCAGCGCGGGATGCGCAGGGTGAGCGTCGGCCAGCGTATCACCAACGGCACGCCGACGGTGATTAACCCCAGCCACAGCCAGGATTCGACCTCAACGTAGAGCACGCTCCACGCGGAGAGCATAGCCAGGGCTCCGCCCAGCAGCCATTTAAGCTGGTGGAGTTCGCTAAGGTTAAGCTGTGGCCGCTTTTGTCCCATCGAGGTAAGCCGCTACGCCCCGTGAACCATCGGGGGTAAACGTCAATAGATTGGCACGCCGCGACGAAGTCGAAGCCGCGTGGTGGATCACCGGGGCGGCGCAGGGTTCAACCAATGCGAGGCGGTCGAGAAAGAGGTCGAGATCGTGTCGACGTCGAACAGACATTGGCGGTTCGCCATCAATGACGACGGCGACCAGGCGCCCGGCGCGAAAAAAATCCTCAGCTAGCGTGGCGGCGAGACTGCACATGAGTTCAAACTGATCGGGCCGGGGCCAATCCTCGGCAGCCGTGCGAACCCACAGGACGTAGCCGGTCTGGGTTTCCGCAGAGTACTGGCGCACCATAAGGCGGCCCAGCCGAGCACTCGCCTTCCAGTGAATTTGGCGTTGCGAATCGCCACGCACGTAACCGCGTAGTGCGAGCAAATCGCCCCCCATGCCCGCCCGTAACGACCGCTCGACCTGCCCCGGCTGGGTCCACGCCGTCGCCGGAAACCGTTGGTAGGCCACCGGGGCCGGCCACACCAACACGTCACGCTTGAGTTGGCTGCTGAGGATTTTTTTGAGAAAACCGAAGGGGAACAACGAAACCGCGCGATTAACCTCCACGCGAAGACGCCCGCGGGTTTCCGGACGCAGTGTCCACTCCAAGGCGGTCGTGGCCTGCGGATCCAGCCGCTCGCGCAAGGCAAGCCGGAGGTGTTTTTTTTCACCCTGCGTAGCGACATCGAACCACACGCCGTAGCAGGGCAACAGGCGCTTGCCGTTGTGCAACTCGATGGCGGCGGGGTGGTCTTTGCCCGCACGCAGCGGTGCCTGAACGGATAAGCGCCAGGTCAGGCTACGCAGGTTTAACCAAGACAGCATTCCGCTGAAAACCAAGCAGGCCAGCAGCAGCGAAAGCGCGATAAACAGGATGTTGTTGGACGTGTTGTAAGCCGCTACGCCGATACTCAAAGCGACTGCGACCACCACAGCCCCAGAGACAGTCAGCATGAGCCTGTCACCACGATATGGGTACACCAATGACCACAAGATCGCCCGCCAACGTCTGCGCTTAATCCCGCGGAATTTCCGTCCCGTCGTTTGCCAATCGGTGTAGCCGCCCATCGCGGGTCCATGTTCAGCCGAGGAAGGCGAAAGCACGGAGTCGAAGTTACCTGCGGACAACGGCATGGTTTGGATTTGGCGCGGGGTGTGGCGAAAGGCGGAGCGAGGTAAAAGGCGCGGACGGCGAAGACGACGAGATGCGTTAGACCGGAGCGGTGATATTACCCACGATCCGGCGAAGGGCAGCCGTGATGGCTCGCCGTTCTTCCATGGAGTCGGAGCTTTGGCGCAGTAGAGAAAGCCGGTGCGCCAAAACAGGAACGACCAACGACTCGACGTCCTCAGGCACAACGAAATCGCGGCCGCGCAACAGCGCCCGTCCCTGAGCGGCGTGTTTAAGCGCCAAGCTGCCACGCACCGAAATGCCAGCTTTAAACTCAGACTCGGTGCGCGTAGCACCGATGATCTGCAGGATATAACTGAGCACCGAATCCTCGATAAACACCTGCTGGCAGATAGCCTGCAGTTGCAAAACTTGTGCCGCGCTTACGACCGCGTTGTGAGCTATCGAATCGTAGGCGTTACAAGCCGAGCGAAGGATATCGAGTTCGTCGGCAACCTTCGGATAGCCCATGTGAAGTCGCATCAGAAAACGGTCCATCTGGCTCTCGGGCAAAGGAAACGTGCCCTCGTAATCAACCGGATTTTGGGTGGCGAAAACCATAAACGGCGCCCCCACGTCGTGCGGTTCGCCGTCGACCGTAACCTTGGAGCGGTCCATGACCTCGAGCAGGGCAGACTGAGTTTTAGGTGTGGCGCGATTGATCTCATCAGCGAGAACGACGTTGGCAAAAACCGGTCCTTTTTTGAAAACAAAGCAACGCTCCAATTCTTCGTAAATTGACACGCCTGTCACATCAGAAGGCAGGAGGTCGCTGGTGAATTGAATGCGTGAAAACGCGCAATCCATCGAGCGGGCGAGAGAATAGGCCAAAGTGGTTTTACCCACCCCAGGTAGATCCTCAATCAGGGGGTGGCCGGCGGCTGCTAGACAGATCAAAACTTGGTCAATCACCTCGTCTTTACCCTTAATTGTGATGCGCATTGAGGTGCGCAGTCGATCAAGCGTTTGTTGGGCATCATTGACCGGCTGGCCAGAAAAGAAGTCGTTCATGTGGCCACGTTGACTAAAACAAAACCGCCGTCAACGGACCCGCTGGCTGGGGCTCGATTAGAGACTGGATTACACATTGGCGTTATCCGTCATCATGAGCGAAAAAACGTGGTACAGGTTCTATCGAAACCAATCATACAACCGGAATTAAACCTTTATGGTTATTAGTTTCATGTTCGCACGTCTGAATTCCAGCGTGGCACCGATAATTAGGCGAAAGATGCTGGAGCAGATAATCGTGGCTGAATCCCTTAGCTGCACTATGCACTAACTAGCGCTTCGATCGGGTGAGCTGAAAAATTAGAAGCCGAATAGGTCGAGGCATATCGCGATGAGCGGCTCCGGAGTTCATGGTTAAAAGCCCCTCACCGGAAACGCGGTACAGCACAACATAACAGCAAGTACCGAATTGTACTTGGGGTCGCAGCCGCCTGAAGTGAATGCGGTTCGAGCAAGGCCAATCAGGAATTTTCCACATCACTAGGTAGCGCAAAAAGAGTACCTCGGTGAGTTATTGCCATCCATGGAGTGTTGCACGGTCACCGAAGGATCACGAATAAACCTCCCCGCGTTTTACCCTGAATAATCTGGGGGCCAGCGTGTCGTTAATGGACGCGGTATCACCGAAACCGACGAGAACGGAAAAAGAAACTAGGGAACAAACC
>CANIXX010000007.1 GCA_947471115.1 Opitutaceae bacterium
GCACGGTGGCCACGGGCCGCATCGAGCGCGGCATCTGCAAGCTCAACGATCCCGTCGAAATCGTTGGTCTTAAGGACACGACCACGACCGTCGTCACCGGCATCGAAATGTTCCGCAAGCTCCTCGACTCCGGTCAAGCTGGCGACAACGTTGGTATCTTGCTCCGCGGTATCGACAAAGAGTCCATCGAGCGCGGTCAAGTGCTTGCTGCTCCTAAGTCCATTAAACCGCACAAGAAGGCCAAGGCCGAGATCTACGTCCTCTCTAAGGAAGAGGGCGGTCGCCACACCCCGTTCTTCAACGGTTACCGTCCCCAGTTCTACTTCCGCACCACGGATGTAACGGGCATCGTCAACCTCCCCAAGGGCATTGAGATGATCATGCCTGGTGACAACATCTCTGTTGAAATCGACTTGATCGTTCCTATCGCTATGGAGACGACCCAACGCTTCGCTATCCGCGAAGGTGGTCGTACCATCGGTGCAGGTCGTATCACCGAGATCATCGAGTAAGACAGAAGAAATTCTTTAGCACACGCCGCCGAGGCCCCGTAAAAGGGACCTCGGCTGCGTCGTCTAAAAAACAATCCACAGGCGTGTAGCTCAATTGGTAGAGTAGCGGTCTCCAAAACCGTTGGTTGGGGGTTCGATTCCCTCCGCGCCTGCCACTTTATATTAAATGAATAATCCCTTCCGCAGCACCCGCGTGTTCTTTGGTGAAATCGTCGACGAGCTCAAAAAAGCAACTTGGCCCACCAAAATCGAACTTCGCGATTCTACAATCGTAGTGATTTTTGCCGCGGTCATTCTCGGATTATTCACCAGCATCAGCGACTTTGCGCTCTATCAAGTCGTTGATCTTTTTACCTCCTGGGTTAGTTAACCCGCTTTCAATTTCCGTCCATGTCCACTGAAACGACCGCGCCTATTGGCGCCCAATGGTTTGCACTTCACACACTCTCCGGCCAGGAGAACAAGGTGAAGGCTTACATTGAGAAGTTCAAAAAGGTCGAGGAACTCGACGACTATATCTTCGATGTGCTCCTCCCTACTGAAGTCGTTTCAGAAGTGAAGGGTGGAAAGAAAAGCACCAAGACCCGTAAACTTTACCCCGGTTATGTGTTCATCCAGATGCGTCTTTTTGAAGACAAGCACCTGATCAACAAGCCGTGGTATTTCGTCAAGGAGGTCTCTGGCGTTATTAGCTTTGTCGGTGGGGAAAATCCCGCCGCTCTGCGTCAGGCTGAAATCGACGAGATCAAGGCGCGCATCGCCGAAGCAAACGGCAAGGAAGTGCCCAAGGTTTCTTATGAACTGGGCGAGGAAGTTAAGATCAACGACGGGGCATTTGCCAACCTCACTGGCCGTATCGATGAAATCGATCCAGCTCGCGGAAAACTCAAGATTTCCGTCTCCATTTTCGGCCGGTTTACCCCGGTCGAGCTCGAATACTGGCAGGTGCAACGTCTCACCGAGTGAGCCGACGCCCTCTTTGACACCGCCGACGTTCAGCACAAAACACGTCACTAAACACCCGCCAATTCACTTACTCACATGGCAAAGAAGATCCAAGGCTACATTCGTCTCCAACTGCCCGCCGGTGCCGCTAATCCCGCGCCTCCCGTCGGTCCCGCTCTCGGCGCTCAAGGCGTCAACATCATGGCGTTCTGCAAAGAATTCAACGCCAAGACCAAGGACCAGAACGGCATGATCCTGCCCGTGGTCATCACGGTCTACTCGGACAAGAGCTTCACTTTCATCCTCAAGTCGCCCCCCGCTTCAGTTCTTTTGAAGAAGGCGGCTGGCATCGCTTCCGGATCCGCCAAATCGAACGTCGACAAGGTCGGTAAGGTGACCACCAAGCAGCTCGCCGAAATCTGGAAGCTGAAAAAGGCTGACATGAATGCCAAGGATGAGGCCTCTGGCATCAAGATCATCGCCGGAACCGCCCGTAATATGGGCATCGAAGTCGTCGACTAAATTTCCCGTCCGCACATCAACAGCTCAACGTGGGAGCCCGCAAGGGCGTTCGCACCACAAGGAGTAATACATGCCCGCAAAACAAAGCAAACGCTACGTCAGTGCCGTAAAAAGCGCCGATCTCTCGAAAGGTTATCCCTTGGCTGAAGCCATGGAGGTCCTTTCCAAGTTCCCTAAAGCCAAGTTCGACGAAACCGTCGAGCTTTCCATCCGTCTCGGCGTTGACGCCTCCCAAGGCGACCAGATGGTTCGCGGTACTACGCCGTTGCCCAACGGTTCAGGTAAAAAAGTGCGCGTGATCGTGTTCACCGACAGCCCTGAGGTCGCCCTCAAGGCCGGTGCAGACGAAGCCGGCATGGCTGAACTCATGAAGAAGGTCAGCGAGGGCTGGCTCGAATTCGATGTCGCCATCGCGACCACCGAGGCCATGAAGCAGGTCCGTACTTTGGCCCGCGTGCTCGGCCCCAAGGGGCTGATGCCCAATCCGAAGTCCGGAACCGTCACCGATGATATCGCTGCTGGTATCAAAGCCGTTAAGGCTGGTCGCGTTGAGTTCAAGATGGACAAGGCCGCTAACATCGGCGTCGGCATTGGTAAGCGATCCTTCACCAACGCCCAGCTCATCGAGAACGCGAAAGCGGTTCTCGAGGCCATCTCCAAGGCCAAGCCTGCGTCCTTCAAGGGCAACTACATCAAGACCGTCGCTTTCTCATCCTCGATGAGCCCTGGCGTTCACGTCGCCTCCACCGAATACAACAAGTTCTAATCGGAACCTTACCCATGAGAGCCGAAAAAAAATACCTGATCAGCGAAGTCGAGTCGCACCTTAAAAAGTCCGACTACGTCATCCTCGCCAATTTCTCGAAGGTCACCGTTTCCGATGTCGCCGAACTCCGTGCCAGCCTTGCCGCTGAAAACGCCGAGTTCCACGTCGTCAAGAACAGTTCCCTTCGTGTAGCCGCCAAGGCCTTGGGCCTCCCCGAGTTCGATTCATCTACGCTGGCTGGCCCAACGGCTATCCTCGTCGGTGGTAAGAACCCAGCTGGCGTCGCGAAGATCCTTAAAAAGTTCTTCGACACCAAGCAGCGCCTTGAGGTCAAAGTCGGCGTCCTGGAGAAGAAGATTTTCTCCGCAAAGGAACTCGCCGTGATGGCCGATCTGCCTCCCTTCAACGTCATGCGCTCGCAGTTCCTCAGCTTGCTCACCAGCAACGCTGCGTCCTTCGTTCGCGTTCTTGACGCAAAGGTCAAAAAAGAGCAGCCCGCCGCCTAATCCATATCAACCCATTTTGAGAAGGCACCGTATAAAATCAGTGCCTTTGAGAAGACAAAAATTCACAAGGGTGGGCTAGGGGATACGTCCCTTAAACGCGTTTCATCCCTGAAACCGCTAGTCTCCCTAGGAACTTAATACCATGAGCAATATCACCAAAGACCAAGTTATCGACTGGCTGTCCGCCCAGACCGTCCTCGAACTCGCCTCCATCGTTAAAGACCTCGAAGCCAAGTGGGGCGTTTCCGCCGCCGCTGCCGTTGCTGCCGCTCCTGCTGGTGGTGGTGCCGCTGCCGCCGCTGTCGAAGAGAAGACCGAGTTCAACGTTGTCCTCGTTGAGGCCGGCGCGAACAAGATCGGCGTCATTAAGGAAGTCCGCGCTATCACCGGCCTGGGCCTTAAAGAGGCCAAGGATCTCGTTGAAGCCGCTCCTAAGCCTGTCAAGGAAGGTGCTTCCAAGGCTGACGCCGAGGACATCAAAAAGAAGCTCGAGGCCGCTGGCGCCAAGGTCGAACTCAAGTAATTACTTGGCGTTCAACGACCTAAATCGTCCATCGTCTTCGGGACAGGCCGTGCTTTCGCGCGGCCTGTCCTTTGCCTTTTTCGCTATCGCTCTTTGTTTTCAGTTTTCGCCCCAGCCTTCGGCTGGAGTTCGTCTGATTTGACCGCGCTAACCAGCGCGGTTTCTCCGTCTCTATACTTTACCTAACCGGGATCACCCATGGCCGTTCGCAATCAATCCGACCGTATCAACTTCGGCAAACTTCGTGAAGTTATTGTTCCGCCGAACCTGATCGAAATCCAGATCACGTCTTATCTCGATTTCCTTCAAAAGGGCATTCCCGAGAAACAGCGTAAGCCCCAAGGCCTCGAGGCCGTCTTCCGCGAAGTTTTCCCGATCGAGTCCTATGATGCGCGCCTCAATCTCGAGTACGTCTCCTACACGCTCGGCGACTCGAAGAATTCAGAGATCGAGTGTATCCGCGAGGGTATCACCTATTCGGTCCCCCTTTATGTAAAGCTGCGCCTCCGTGAGGAAGACTTCATCAAGGACGAGGAGATTTACATGGGTGAGATCCCCATGGTGACTGAGCGTGGCTCTTTCATCATCAATGGTGCCGAGCGCGTCGTGGTCTCCCAGTTGCACCGTTCGCCTGGCATCGCCTTCGAAGTTGCCCCGCATGCCAACGGTAAACCGCTCCACTCTTTCCGCATCATTCCTGACCGCGGCACTTGGCTTGAAGTTCAGTTTGATAACAACGACCTCCTTTACGTTTACTTGGATCGTCGTCGCCGTCGTCGTAAGTTCCTGATCACCACATTGCTGCGTGCCATCGGCTATAGCTCGGACATCGACATCCTTAATCTCTTCTACGAGATTAAGGACATCAAGATCGCCAAGGCGCTCGACCTCGAAAACGTTTCCACGTTGGTCTTGGTTGAAGATGCGATCGATGCCCAGAAGGGCGTCGTGCTCGCTCGTGCTTTCGAGCCCCTCACCAAGCAGATCGTTCGTACATTCGAGAAACACGGCATCTCCAGTATCCGTGTCATTGACACGGCTTCTGACGAAGGTGCAATCATCCGCGCCCTCAAAAAAGATCCGACGCGTAACGAGGAAGAAGCCCTCAAGGAAATCTACAAGCGCCTGCGTCCAGGTGAGCCGCCCACAACCGCTAACGCCAAGGCCCTGCTCAAGCGCCTGTTCTTCGATCCGAAGCGCTACGACCTTGGCCGCGTCGGTCGTTACAAGATTAATCAGAAGCTCGGCCTAAAGGTTGACCTCGAACAGCGTATTCTCGAGTCCGGCGACATCACCTCCGCCACTAAGTACCTCGTCCGCCTAAAGCGCGGTGAGGGTGTTGTGGACGATATCGACCATCTCGGTTCCCGTCGTGTTCGTACAGTCGGAGAACTCCTCGCCAACCAATGCCGCGTGGGCTTGTCCCGCACCGAGCGTTTGGTGCGCGAGCGCATGACCATGTACGACCAGAGCGTTGATTCGATCACGCCCCAGAAGCTGATCAACCCGAAGGCTCTCACCACGGTGATCCGCGATTTCTTCGCCCGTTCGCAGCTCTCGCAGTTCATGGACCAGATCAACCCTCTCGCCGAGGTCACGCACAAGCGTCGTCTCTCCGCGCTCGGGCCGGGTGGTCTTAACCGTGAGCGTGCCGGCTTCGAAGTGCGTGACGTTCACCCATCGCACTATGGGCGTATCTGCCCGATCGAGACCCCCGAAGGTCCGAACATCGGTCTGATCAACTCGCTCTCCACCTACGCTCGCGTTAACGAGTTTGGTTTTATCGAAACCCCTTATCGCATCGTTAAGGACGGCAAGGTTTCCGATAAGATCGACTACCTCACCGCCGACCAGGAAGAGGCTAAGGTCATCGCTCAGGCGAATTCTGAACTCGACGAGAAGAATCACTTCGTTGGCAAGGTAACCGTCCGTCAAGACGGCGAGTTCCTTGAGGTGCCCGCTTCCGAAGTCCATTACATGGACGTTTCGCCTAAGCAGGTTATCTCGATCGCCGCTGGTATGATTCCGTTCCTTGAGCACGACGACGCGAATCGCGCGCTGATGGGTGCGAACATGCAACGCCAAGGCGTACCACTTCTTCAGGCCGAGTCGCCGTTCGTCGGCACCGGTATTGAAGAGCGCGTTGCCCGCGACTCCAAGATCGTCGTTGTGGCCGAAGAGGCAGGCATCGTCGCATTCGTGGACGCCAAGAGCATCGTCATCACCAAGGACGGAGAACTGCCGCGCAACTTCGAGAAGAACCCCAAGAGCGATGCCAAGAACGGCGTGACCGTTTATGAGCTCCGCAAGTTCATGCGCTCCAATGCGAGCACTTGCTTCAATCAGAAGCCGATCGTGGACAAGGGCCAGAAGGTTAAGGTTGGAGACATCATCGCTGACGGTCCTTCGACCGAAAAGGGTGAGATGGCCTTAGGCCGTAACATCCTCGTGGCGTTCATGCCATGGAACGGTTACAACTTCGAAGACGCTATCCTCATCTCCGAAAAGGTGCTGAAGGAAGACATCTTCACCTCCATCCACATCCATGAGTTCGAGGTCGCCGCACGCGATACCAAGCTCGGGCCGGAGGAAATCACGCGCGATATCCCGAACGTTGGAGAAGAGGCACTTAAGAACCTCGACCACAACGGCGTCATCCGCATTGGTGCTGAGGTCAAGCCTGGCGACATCCTCGTCGGCAAGATCACGCCCAAGTCCGAAACCGAACTCGCTCCCGAAGAAAAGCTTCTTCGTGCGATCTTCGGTGAGAAGGCTGCGGATGTTAAAGACACCTCGCTGGTCGTTCCGTCGGGCGAATCCGGTATCGTCATGGACGTGAAGGTTTCCAGCCGCGTTGATTTCGAGAAGGAGAAGCTCTCTCCGTCCGATCGTCGCCGCCAAACCAAGCAGATCCAGGAAGACTACAAGACCCAGATGGATAAACTGCGCGAAGGTCTGACCGAGGCGCTGTCCAACATCCTCCTCGGCGAAAAGATCCCGCTTGATGTCATCAACGGTGACACCAACGAGATCATCATCCCGGCCAACCGTAAGATCACCAAGACGCTCCTGCGCAAGCTCGCCGCCGTCTCCAAGCACGTCGAGATCGATCCGTCCCCGGTTCGTATCAAGATCATGGAGATCATCGGCTCTTACCAGTCGAAGTTCGACGAGCTCGAGACCGACCGTGAGCGCAAGGTCAACAGCATTGAGGCCGGTGAAGACAACGGCAACGGTGCGATCAAGCAGGTCAAAGTGTACATCGCCACCAAGCAGAAGCTTGAGGTCGGTGACAAGATGGCCGGTCGTCACGGTAATAAGGGTGTGGTCGCCAAGATCGTTCCTCAAGAAGACATGCCTTTCCTCCCAGACGGCACGCCCATTGAGATCTGCTTGAACCCGCTCGGCGTTCCTTCGCGTATGAATATCGGGCAGGTGCTCGAGACGCATCTCGGCTGGGCTTGTAAAAAGCTCGGCATGAAGATCGCTACGCCTGTGTTCGACGGCATTCCTGAAAAGAAAATCCGCGATTACCTCAAG
Source organism: Opitutaceae bacterium (assembly GCA_947471115.1). Lineage (GTDB taxonomy): Bacteria > Verrucomicrobiota > Verrucomicrobiia > Opitutales > Opitutaceae > Rariglobus. Next base: position 7,315 of record CANIXX010000007.1, read on the forward strand.
GAGGCCAAGCTCCCCACCACCGGTAAGAGCGCTCTGTTCGACGGTCGCACCGGCGAGAAGATCGACCAAGAGGTCGTGGTCGGCTACATCTATATGATGAAGCTTAACCATCTTGTGTCCCACAAGATCCACGCTCGTGCCGTCGGTCCTTACTCCCTCGTCACACAGCAGCCCTTGGGCGGTAAAGCCCAATACGGCGGCCAGCGCTTCGGCGAAATGGAGGTCTGGGCGCTCGAGGCTTACGGCGCGGCACACACCCTTCAGGAGTTGCTCACCGTCAAGTCCGACGACGTGCAGGGCCGTACCAAGATCTACGAGTCGCTCGTCAAGGGCGACAATACCTTGGTCGCGGGCACCCCCGAGTCATTCAACGTGTTGATCAAAGAAATCCAGTCCCTCGGTCTGGACATCAAGCTCAACAAGCGCGACGCCTTCGGCGGTCTCACCGGCTAATCCGGATCACGTCACCATTTAACGATTACATAGGGATATAACTCACAATGAGCATTCAACCCAACGAAGTTGCAGCCGGTGCCCGCGAAGAAACTCGCGATGCTCTCGGTCTGGAAGCCAGCCCGTTCGACTGCGTCTCCATCACCGTCTCCTCACCGGAGACGATCCGCGCCTGGTCCAAGGGCGAGGTCAAGAACCCCGAGACGATCAACTACCGTACGTTTAAGCCCGAGCCGGGTGGTCTTTTCTGCCAAAAGATTTTCGGGCCGGTGCGCGACTACGAGTGCGCCTGCGGAAAATACAAGCGCATCAAATACAAGGACGTGGTCTGCGATCGTTGCGGCGTCGAGGTAACTATCTCGCGCGTTCGTCGTCAGCGCATGGGCCACATCGAGTTGGCGGTTCCTGTCACCCACATCTGGTTCCTCAAGTCGATGCCCAGCCGTCTCGGCTTGCTGCTCGACATGACCGCCCGCTCGCTCGAGCGCGTCATCTACTATGAGAACTACATGGTGGTTGATGCCGGTAAAACGCCTCTAGAGCTCAAGCAGCTGCTCACAGACGTCGAGTACCGTCAGGCGCTCGAAGAGTACGGTGACGATTCCTTCGTCGCGAAGATGGGTGCCGAGGCTGTCCGTGACTGCCTCGTGAAGACCGACATGGAAGCGACCGTCGCCGAGCTCCAGGAGCAGATGCGCGCTACCAAGTCCAAGCAGATCAAAAAGAAGCTCTCGAAGCGTCTCAAGGTCATCCAAGGCTTTATCCAGTCCTCGTCCCGTCCCGAGTGGATGGTGCTGGAAGTGCTGCCCGTCATCCCTCCTGACCTCCGTCCGTTGGTTCCGCTCGAGGGTGGCCGCTTCGCCACCTCCGACCTTAACGATCTCTATCGCCGCGTCATCAACCGCAATAACCGTTTGCGCAACTTGATGCAGCTGAAGACGCCTGACGTTATCATCCATAACGAAAAGCGCATGCTGCAAGAGGCCGTTGACGCTCTCTTTGACAACGGTCGCCACGGCCGTCCCGTCACGGGTGCCGGCAATCGTCCCCTGAAGTCCCTTTCGGACATGCTTAAGGGGAAGCAGGGGCGTTTCCGTCAGAACTTGCTCGGTAAGCGCGTCGATTACTCCGGCCGTTCCGTCATCGTCATCGGCCCCGAGCTCAAGCTCAGCCAATGCGGTCTGCCCAAGAAGATGGCGCTCGTCCTCTTCGAACCGTTCATCATTCGCCGTCTCAAGGAGCTTGGTTTCGTGCACACCGTCCGCGGTGCGCGCAAGATGATCGAGAAGAAGTCCCCCGAAGTTTGGGACATCTTAGAAGAAGTTACTAAGGGCCATCCGGTGCTGCTGAATCGTGCGCCGACCCTTCACCGTCTTTCGATCCAGGCCTTCGAGCCCGTTCTAATCGAAGGCGATGCTATTCGTGTTCACCCCCTCGTCTGTACCGCTTACAACGCGGACTTCGACGGCGACCAAATGGCCGTACACGTGCCGCTCTCTCTTGAGGCGGTTATGGAGTGCAAATTGCTGATGATGGCGACGAACAACATCTTCTCGCCCTCCTCGGGCAAGCCGATCCTTACGCCTTCTCAGGACATCGTTCTCGGTGCCTATTACCTGACCATTGAGCCGCGTAAGAAGCCCGAAAAAGGCGTACGCATTCCGCTCCTTTCCGGTCTCCAGGAAGTGCTGTTTGCAAAGGCCGACGGCGCCATAAAGGTCCACGATTGGGTTGAGGTCCCCAATCCTGACCACGGTCGCGAAACCGTTTTCGGTAACTCTGAAAAACGCACTCTTCGCACTACGGTTGGTCGCGTGATTTTCAACCAGATCTGGCCTGCCGATCTCGGCTTCGTTAACTTCCCTGTTCCTAAGGGCAAGTTGGGCGACCTCATTCTCAACACCTACAAAGTTGCCGATGGCGCGATCACGGTTGAGACCCTCGATAAGCTCAAGGAGCTCGGCTTCCACGCCGCTATGCATGCGGGTATCTCCATCGGTATCGATGACATGATCATCCCCGAGGATAAAAAGGACATCGTCATCGATTCCCGTAAGAAGATCACCGAGGTCGAAGCCCAATTTAACAAGGGCATCATCACCGACGGTGAGCGTTACAATAAGGTCGTCGATATCTGGACGGGTGCCACCGACAAGATTGCCAAGGCCGTGTTCTCCAAACTGGAAAACAACGACGGGCGTCCCGAGGTGAATCCCGTTTACATCATGATGGATTCCGGTGCCCGCGGTAACAAACAGCAGGTTCGCCAGCTGTGCGGTACCCGCGGTTTGATGGCCAAGCCCTCCGGCGAAATCATCGAGCGCCCGATTCTGTCGTCGTTCCGCGAGGGCCTCACGGTTCTTGAGTACTTCATCTCCACGCACGGCGCCCGTAAGGGTCTCGCCGACACCGCGCTGAAGACCGCCGACGCTGGTTACCTCACACGTAAATTGTGCGATGTCGCCATGGACGTGATCATCTCCGAAGGCGACACCGGCAGCCGCGACGGCATCTGGAAGAAGTCGATCTTCGAAGGTGACGACGAAATCGTTAACCTTCGTGAGCGTATCGGTGGCCGCTGTGCTTCCGATGACATCTTCAATCCGCTGAATCCCTCTGAACTGCTCGTCGCTTCCGGAGACCTGATCAGCGAAGAAATGGCGATTAAGATCGTCGAGTGTGGGATCGAGCGCGTGAAGATCATGTCTCCCCTCACCTCGATCAGCCCGAACGGCATCGATGCGAAGAGCTACGGTATCCATCCCGCCACCAACCTGCTGGCCAAGCAGGGTGACTCGGTCGGCATCATTGCCGCTCAGTCGATCGGCGAACCCGGCACTCAGCTCACCATGCGTACGTTCCACATCGGTGGCGTCGCTTCCGGCGGATTCAAAACCCCCGAGGTCCGCGTGCGCAGCAATGGTAAGGTTCGCTACAAGGGGCTTCGTCTCGTGGAAACGGCTGACGGCGCCGCCATCGTGCTCAATAAAACCGGCACCATCCAGATTCTGGATGCCGATGATCGCGAGTTGGAAAACTACAACATCGTCGTCGGTTCGTTCCTTCACGTCGGCGACGGCGAGATGATCGAAAAGGGTGCAGTGCTCGCCCAATGGGATCCGTACAACATCCCCGTGCTCTCTGAAAAGGGCGGTACGCTCGGCTTCAAGGACATGATCCCCGGGGTCACCGTGAAGCGCGAACTCGACGAAGCTTCGGGCCGCATCGCCACGGTCGTCATCGAGCACAAGGAAGACCTCAATCCGCAGATCGAGGTTCGTGATGATGCAGGCAAGCCAATCGCGGCTTACTCCATCCCGGTCGGCGCGCAAATCGCGGTGCAAGAAGGCGACATCATCGCCCCTGGCTCGCTGCTCGCGAAGACCCCACGTCAGGCCTCCAAGACCAAAGACATCACTGGCGGTCTCCCTCGCGTGGCCGAGCTGTTCGAAGCTCGCCGTCCGAAGGATGCAGCCGAGATGGCCCGTATCGATGGCGTCGTTTCGTTCGAAGGCACCCTGCGCGGCAAGCGCAAGTTAGTCGTTCGTAACGAAGAGACCGCCCAGGAAGAAGAGCATCTGATCCCGACCGGCAAGCACATCATCGTGCAACCCGGCGACGTGGTCCACAAGGGCCAGCACATCACCGAAGGCTCTGCCGACCCACACGAGATCTTGGAGATCCTTGGACCGTCCGCGCTGTATGACTTCCTCATCAGCCAAGTGCAGGAGGTTTACCGTCTGCAAGGCGTGACGATCAACGACAAGCACATCGAGATCATTATCCGCCAGATGCTCCGCAAGGTCCGCATCACCGATCCAGGTGACAGCGAGTACTTCTGGGGCGAGCAGGTCGACCGCGCTGCGTTCCTTCTTGGCAACAAGCGCCTCGACGAAGCCGGTGGTAAGCCGGCCGAGGCTGAGCCGATCCTGCTCGGCATCACCAAGGCGTCCCTCGAGACCGAGTCGTTCATCTCTGCGGCGTCCTTCCAAGAGACTACCCGCGTGCTCACGGACGCCTCTACGCTCGGCAAGATCGACACGCTGAAGGGTTTCAAGGAAAACGTGATCATGGGTCACCTGATCCCTGCTGGCACCGGTCTGCCTGCTTACAAGAACCTCCGCATCGTGCTACCGTTTGGCGAGGAACTCCCCGCTGAGGAAGTGCTCACTGCCGAGGCTCAGTAAGCCGCTTAGCCAAATCGCCTGCCAAAAAATCAAAGCCGCGAGTTAATCACTCGCGGCTTTTTTGTGCCCAGGTACTGACTCACAATGCCTGCAGACACAGGCTCGCAAAACCCCTCGCCCCCCTTTTGCGTTTTACCATGCGCCGCCTCGACCAACTCCTCGCCAATCTCGGTTACTGCTCCAGAAGTGAGGCCCGTGATTTTTTGAAAAAGCACCTCGTTACCGTCCGTGGTGCCACTGTGCGTGATCCTTCGGGTAAGGTCCTAGCCGCCGACGTCCTCATTGACGGCGAACCCCTCGATCACCCCGATGGGCTGCTGTTGGTTTTAAACAAGCCCCTTGGCCTAGTCTGTTCCCACGACGAGCGTGAAGGACCGCGGGTTTATGATCTGCTCCCTGAGCGTTGGCGCGCCCGTAATCCCCAGGTCACCAGTATCGGTCGTTTGGATAAGGACACCAGCGGGTTGATCCTGCTCACCGACCGCACCGAGTTGGTGCACCAGTACACCTCGCCCAAGCACAAAGTTCCCAAGCTCTACCGCGCTACGGTGGACGCTGATCTCACGCCCGAGTTGATCCCGCTGTTTGCCGCCGGCACGCTCGTGATGGATGGGGAAACTTCGCCCTGCGCACCGGCCGAATTACGCCTCATTAACACCCAGCCTCGCACCGCCGAGTTGGTGCTGACAGAGGGTAAGTATCATCAGGTTCGACGTATGTTTGCGGCGGTTGGGGTAACCGTTTTGACGTTGCACAGGGTGCAGTTCGGTCGGCTCACGCTCGGTGATCTTGGCTCGGGTGCGTTTCGTGAGGTGGGTATGGTCGAAATCTAGATTTTTATGAGATCGATCGTAGACACCCAGAAAGCAGCCCGCCCGATGGAGGGCGGCTCAAAATGATTCTGGTTAAAATTGCACCGCCCAAAAGGGCGCTTGAACGCCTTGAAGCGGCTGGGACTGCGGGGAGAAATCCTCGGCATGGCGCTAGAGCGCAAAAGTAACGTGTGCGTTCGCCCGTCACTGGTTGATGACGAGAGCGCTGAAGAACAACACGCTGGAACGCCATGGGTTTACCCTGCCGCGGGAAATGGCGACGACATAGGTGGACCTCCGACTTCTCAACTCGTCGGATGCAGAAAACCGCACGTCCGTGGTTTGAGCGGCACACGGGGCGCAATCCCTGTGTGCCCATCCGATCCTTCAGGCGACTATGGGTTAATTTGAAATGCTCTAGCGTTGAAGCTTTTTACTCAAATCCTGGCCCAAGATGACCCACATTTTGTTGAGAAGGTCGGGCTTTAATTGTTCTAGAGCCTGAATGTGGGACTGCGACCATTCGTTGAAACGCAGCGGACCCTGGGCCTTCACATCCGCCGAAGCGGCGCTGCCGGTAAAGAAACTCATTTCGCCGACAAACGACTGTGGCTTCAGCGTGGCGATTAATTGGCCGTCTTTTTCGACACGGGCCGTCCCTTCGAGAATGAGGCAGATCGTCTTTTGAGGCACGCCCTTGCGCGCAATATAGTCGTCGCTAGCGAGGGTGCGCTCGTGCCCCATATTCCATAAAAAGAGGAAATCGCGGCGCGGCAGGGATGAAAACAAACTGGCGTGGACCGCCTCAAGTTCGGCCGTGAGGTGGATTTGTTTTTTCTCCAATAAAAGCAGGACCACCTGAATGATATTGATGGCTAAAAAAACGACGTTCCAGGCAACCATACTGTAATTGCCCGCCATCAGGGCAAAAACAAAGAAGCCGCAGCTAACAACCACCATGCCCATGCGAAGCGGTAGCATCTGGCGCAAAAACATGGTGACGACATTCAGCACATAACTGAGGTTCAGCACCATGTCCTGGGCTGACATGTGCGCCACAAAGTCGGTTATGCGTGCCGCGATTGAGCCAGTCATATCGGCAAGAGAAACAGACCGGAGCAGCCGGGGCTCAACTCTTTAATTTCCCCTTGGAGCTTCGGATGTGTTCGGATCGCGCGTACGCCAAAACGAGCACGGTATCGGTGCATCGAGCTGCGGGCGGCCGCGCCTGTTGAGCACGCACAGCGAAATCAGATTGTCGTTAAACTTCGCCTGCGCTTTTGTCGCCCTTATGCGCTCCTTTCTTTTTTCCATCAATGTATTGTTGGCTCTCATTTTAACCGGTTGCAGCACGCCACCCGAGGAGCGCTTGGAAGCTCCTGCGGCAAGGGTGGTGGGGCTCGTCGTGGGTAACGACACCGGCGTGCTCACCCTTAGTTTTGCCAACCCGAACATCGTGCCTCTGGTGATCCGCAGTTCGACTCACACGCTCTCTTTGGGGGATAAATCCATCGGTATCATCGACGATGCGGAAGCGATCGGATTGCCCAATTCAGGCCTCGTGCTCCACACCGTCAAGCTGCCGGCTAAAGTTGCGCAGGCCGCTCAGGCCTACTTGAGCGCAAATCCTGGCGAGGTGCGCGCCACGGTGAAAAGTTCGCTCGAACACGTCACCACGGGTGACGACACGATCACGCTGAAATGCATCAGTACGGGCCTGGTTAAGTCCCCGTAAAAGACAACGACAACAGAGGGACGCCTCCTCCGTGTCGTCCGTTCGTTCAAGTGAGGCGGGCGAGCAACTCGGCGACCGGTGGGCCGATTTTTTTGACGGTGCCGCCGTCGATCCAGCGGCCTTCCACCAGGAGCCGCAGCGGGGTCGCCGGCACGCCGCGCTCGCCGGTTTGAAACAGGCTGATCAACAGTTCCATCGCGCGCGCCCCAACTTCTTTTTCCTGCTGATCAATGCCCGTCCAATGCGGATCAAAAATTCGCGATAAGGTGACTAGGCTGATGTCGCCCGGAATGGCGTAACCCGCGCCTTCGAGCCAGGCTTTCACCTCGGAAATCGTCGAGACGATCGCGGTGGGTTGGTGGCGTTTGACCCACGCCAGGAAGCGCTCTCGGTAGGGGCTGACGAAGGCCGGTTCGTCGCGTCCTTCGATGGTGAAAAGCGGGATGGGGCGGCTTTTCGGTTGAGCGTCTTTTAGGAAATAAAACGGGGTCTCGAAACTGTGCTCAACGCGGCTGAGGGTGTCGGAGGCGCTGACCATGCCGATGCGGCGGTGGCCGAGGCGGCAGAGTTCGCGCAGGCAGGTGAGCGTCGAGCTGTGCTGATGGTTGGCGGTGATATGCAGGCGCGGCGTGGTCAGCGAGTAGCCGATGCTCACCGCGGCAAACGCATCCATTGCCAGTTTGATCTCGGTGCGCGCTGCGGGCTGGGGCGCGAAGATCAGGCCGCGGATGTTGCGCGCCAGCAGCACCTCCCGGGCCCGCTTGGCGCTGATCCCGGGCTCGGTGAGCCAAAACTCTTCGAGTTTGTAGCCCATCGAGGCGGCGAATTGGGCGGCTCCCGCGTGATAAGCATGGATATTTTCCTCGTCCTGCCAGCCGTGGCGTGTGGCGAAGGTGTGCACCCAGGCGAAAGTCGAGCGGTAGGCCGGGGTGTGCTGCTTGCGCCGGTAGTGGCTGAGCGCCGTGAGCATCGGGTCGGGCACATAGCCGAGCCGCTGGGAAATGTCGCGGATGCGGGCGCGTTTGACCGGATCGACGTAGGTGTCGTTTTTTAGTGCGCGCCAGGCCGTGGAAACGTGCACACCGGCTTCAGCAGCGACTTGTTTTAATGTGATGCGGGAGTGAGGAGCGGCGTCAGGCATGAAACAGTTTGCAGGTAGACATATTCGCGCTACCCAAGGCAAGGATTTCGCTGGTCGTTACTTTCTATTAAACTGCGTTTGCTCCGCCGTTTCTTCTTCCACTCTGGCCCCCTCCATTCCGTTTTTCTCGCCATGATTTCAACCCCTGCCTTTCTGCACGACGATTTCTTGCTCACCACGGAGTGGGCTCGGTTGCTTTACCACAGCTACGCCAAGCTGCAGCCGATCTACGACTACCACTGCCACCTGCCGCCCGACCAAATCGCGGCCAATCGGCGCTTCGAAAACCTCACGCAGATCTGGCTCGCCGGCGATCATTACAAGTGGCGCGCGATGCGCTCGGCCGGGGTCAACGAGGACCTCATCACCGGTAAAACCACCTCCGACTACGAAAAGTTTTTGGCCTACTGCCGCATCGTGCCCACGCTGCTGCGCAACCCGCTCCACCACTGGTCGCACCTCGAATTACGCCGCTTTTTCGGCATCGAGCTGCTGATCAACGAAGCCAACGCCCCCAAAATCTGGGAGCTCGCCAACGCCCAACTCGCCTCTCCCGCCTTCTCCACCCACGGCCTGCTCACGGCTAACCGCGTCGCCGTCGTTTGCACCACCGACGACCCGGCCGATTCCCTTGAGCACCACATCGCCATCGCCCGCTCGGTGCCGGCGCTGACGACTCGCGTGTATCCGACTTTTCGCGCCGACAAACTCATGGCGGTAAACGCCCCTGCCGTCTTCAACACTTGGGCCGACCAACTGGCCGCCCGCGCCGAGGTGGAGGTTAACTCCCTTGCGGCCCTTCTCGAAGCCCTGGAGCGCCGCCATGCGTTTTTCCATTCACTGGGCGGGCGCCTGTCCGACCACGGGCTGGAAAACCTGCCCGACGCCGATTGCACCGAGGCGGAGGCCGTGGCGATTTTTGCTCAAACCCGCTCCGGTCGCCCCGCCACGCCCGAGCAGACCGCTAAGTGGGTCTGGTACGTCATGGTGTTTCTCGGCCGCCTCGACGCCAAACGAGGCTGGACCAAGCAGCTTCACCTAGGTGCGTTGCGTAACAACAATAGCCGCCTGCTCCAGCGCCTCGGTGCCGACGCCGGCGTGGATTCGATTGGGGATTTCCCGCAGGCCCGCGCGCTGTCGCGTTACCTCGACACGCTCGACCGAGATAACCAGCTGCCGAAGGTCGTCATTTATAACCTGAATCCGGCCGACAACTACGTTTTTGCCACCATGATCGGCAATTTCCAGGACGGCTCGGTGGCGGGCAAAATCCAGTTTGGCAGCGGCTGGTGGTTCCTTGACCAGAAGGAAGGCATGGAGATGCAGCTTAACGCGTTGTCGCAACTCGGTCTGCTTTCACGCTTTGTGGGCATGCTGACCGATTCACGCAGTTTCCTGTCGTATCCTCGGCACGAGTATTTCCGTCGTATCCTGTGCGGGCTCATCGGAGCCGACGTGGCGGCGGGGCTGATCCCGGCCGACGAGGCGGCGCTGGGCAAACTGGTGCGCGACATCTGCCACGATAACGCAGTGGCGTATTTCGGGCTGGAGCACGGGCGATTCTAAGGCGCCGAGAATTCGTAAAAGTAGCGCAGGCTTCCGGTTTACTTCGTGCCGGCTCCAGCAAGCACCCGCGAATCGCTGGAAGCCTGGGCTACTTTTACGGAGCGCCGACAAAGAAATAGCTTACGACGCCGGCGACGTACGCGGCCAGGCCTGCCCCGAGGAGGCCAATTTGCCAGGCGAAACTGCGCGTCTTGGTGTCCCGGTAGTCGATGATGGTGACCAGCAGATCCTCGTCTGTTTGCCCCCGGAATTGCGTTACCCAGCGCACCCGTAAACCGAGCCACAGAATCAGCAGAACGCTGATAAGCACTAACATGAGCCCAGCGATGAGAGCGTAGCGACTGAAGGGGCCGGCGGCGGCTATGCGCGGGCCTGAAAACCCGGTGATGGTGAGCGTCAAGGTGGCCAGAGAGAGTAAGAGCTGGGCGCGCGTTTGCAGGACGTTGAACTGGGCCATGAGCACATCGATCGCCGGCTTGAGGCTGCCGGTGACGCGCAGCAGGTGGCGGGCTTCGTTGAGCGGAGGTGTTTCGGCGGAATTCGTCATTTGGCGAGCGTTGGTGCGGGTTGGGGCGGGATAGTTTTTTCCGCTGCGGCTGCGGAGGCCAGTTTGGCTTCGGCGGCTTTTTTGGCCTGCTCAGCCTGAGCTTGGTCCATGGCGAGGGCGGCGGCTTTTTCGGCAATAACGCTTTGGCGAGTCGTGGCGTTGGCCCACAGCCAGTAACCTTTTTCGTAGCGGTGCCATAGCACGCCTGCTGCGAGAGCGAGGACCACCACCAAGGCGGTGACTGCCTTGCGACGCCGGGCGGCACCGCGATCCTCGTAGGGGTCTGTGAGGTCGCGTTTGGCTCCAGCAGGCAACTCGGCCCGTTCGGTCAACTTGGTGCCGAAGGGGATGTTGATCTTTACGCGGCCGTTAATGGCCCAACCGTTGGCCTCAAGAATCGGGCCGATGTTGCGCTGGCGCAGCTTGAGCCAAGCGATGAGCATCGACGGCCCTGAGATCGCCAAAATGATACCGATAACGCCCAGCGGCATCCACAGCCCGAGCCCGAGAAATCCTGAGATGAAGCCGCCGAATAACGTGCCAAGTGCGCCGAGCGCTACGCCCAAAGCAGCCACCACTCCGACATCGATTTTTTTGGGCTCTGCGGCCGTTTTCTTAATCTTGTCGGCATTGGCGGTGGTGGCGGCGGCATCGGCGAGCTGGGTGTTGGCTTCGGCATCGGCTGCGGCGGCGCGTTTGGCGACCTGTTCCTCGATAAAGCGCAGAAATTTTTTGTAGGGCGAAAGGAAGGCTTGGTGGATGCTGATGGGGTTGTCGGCGATGCTGAAAATCGTCGCGTCCCAGTCGCGCCCCTTGCGGTCATAAAATATGCCGTTGCGGCCGACGAATAGGTAGTCGCTGTCGCCTTGGGTGAAACACGCGGCGATTTTGATTGGCGCTTCGCCGGCGCGTTTGCAGTCCACGTAGGCGATGTACGCTTTGCTCATCGCCGCGAGGGGTGTGGCGCCCGCGACCTGCACACAGAACTCGGTGCTGCGGCTGTCCAGGAAGAGCGTGCCGGCTTGGAAAATCGCCGGCGTTTCGGGTGAGTAAAAGTCGAAGAAGTTAACGAAGTTGTTGAGCAGGGGGCGGAAATCGCGGGCGTAGCGCAGCAGGGTTTCCACCGTAGTGACGGCGGTGAACTCGGGGTCGAGCGCCTTGTCCTGCGAGATGAGATCGAGCAGGGATGCCTTCTGGTTGGCGGCGAGCAGGGCGTGGATGCGCGGCAGGCCGAGTTTTTCGACCGCAGCACCGGCCTTGGAGGCGGCCCAGGCTTCGTAGGTGGAGACCTGAGCTTTGAGTTTAACCCATTCGGCTTCGCTTAACGTGCTTTGGCCGGGGCCGAACAGGGGCGTGACCGCGGCGGTGTGCAACGTGGCGAGGGCTGTGGCCCAAGCGGGGTTAACAGCGTCGAGAAGCGGTAGCGGGCGATGGGCTTCGATGCGCGCGAGCGGGAAGCCGGCGATTTCCTGGGCGTTGGCGGAAAGGTCGCGGGTGGCGAGGGTGAGGTAGTCGGCTTCGGCACGGTTGAGCGCGGCGAGTGAACGGGCGTCGTAGGCGGCGAGGCGGGAGCGGGCGAAATAGTCGTCCACCTTGGCGCGCACCGCCTGCACGGCGACGAGGGCTGCGGCGGTGTGGGCGCCGAGGGGGAGCAGGTCGGATGCGGCGCCCTTTGCGCTCCAGTCGGCGAAGGCGGTGAGGTCGGCGTAAAAGGATTCGACGCGGGCTTGGTCGATGCCGGCGGCGCCACTACGGTCGACGGTGCCGCCGTGGGTGGCGAGGATGTCGGCTATAAGCAGTTGGAGCGCGGGCTCTGTCGCGGAGTCGGGGGTGATGATGCCGTCGCCATTTAGGCGGGTTGCGGCGAACAAACGGGCGGTGTCGGCGGCTTCGGCCAACGTGATGGAGGTCGCGTCGGCTTTACCGTGGCTGGCGAGAATGCGTTGGGCGGAAGCGAGGGCGGCTCGGCCCTCGGGCGTGGAGGTCTTAAATGCGGAGAGCGGAAGTGTGGCGCTGGTTTGGAGCAGGACGCCGAGGTCGTTGAGATGGAGATCGGCCCAGTCGATGGCGGCGAGCAGTTCTGAGGCGCGGATGCGGCCATCTTTGTCGGAGTCGAGCAGGGCTAGGGTTTTTTCGTCGAGTTCGAGTCCTTGGACGGGGCAGCTCAGGGCGACCCACAGTTTTTGGTCGAGATCTTTTAGGGCGAGCAGGTCTGAGCCGGAGTCGATGGCTGCCTGATCGAGACCGCCGATGCGGAAGAATTTCCAGATGTGTGATGATGCCATGGTAGAGCGCTTAAGGTGCAGCATTGCGTTACAAGAAGTGAGGCAACGGATACGACCAGAGCGCAAGACTAGTAGGTAGTAACATTTAAAGTGCCTGATCGAAAGTAGTGCGGTGCTTCGGCCCGCATCGGCGATTGGGGAAAGAATACGAAGCAAACCTGCGGGCTAAAGCACCGCGCTACGTCAGAACTCAATCCGACAAGTCTCATGTTACAGCCTACTCGTGCCTCGCCGAAGAGAGGATTCATTCCTCAAACGTATGGGCGACGCTACCTTGGTCGATAGGGGCTGCGCCTAAGGTTAACCACCCGCCACCAGGACCGATTGAATGCCGGATAAATCACCCGCATCTGCGCGGATGTCCATCGGCGTGCATACGCGTTGGTGGCCGAAACTAAGCGGCAAACCTTTGGCTTAGCCGAAGCGCCTCGCGGCTGATTTCGATGAGTTTTACCGACTTAATCCCGAGGGCATCGAGACAATCCTTGTTGAGCGCCGAGCCGCTTGGGTGATCTTGAAACGTGAAGCGGTTAATTTCAGCCAACGCTTCCGCAGTTTGTAGAACCAGCGCCAGAGGTGAGTCCTTTATAGAGGCGAACGGAGCGGCGGTTTTTTCAAGGGTGTCACTGACCGAGGGCGGAAGGCCCCATTCCCGCGTGATGAAACCGGATGCAGCAAGGTGGTTCATTCCAAATGTCGCCTCCTCCCACTGGAGCAAGGAGCCGGCGTTACGCCACGCGCTTTTATCGACGCCGTTGAAATTCTGTGCCGACCACTGGTTGAGGGCCAAGATGCCCAGCGGGCGCATGAGGCCCGAGAGGTAAGCGAGATTGGCGTCCAATTTGGCCTCTGTGGCGATGAGTTGGCAGGCAACGGCGTTAAAGCGAACGCTTTTGTTGAATTGCTCACTAGTGATTCCATAAGCGCGCAGTTGGACCGGGGCCCGGCCCTGCATGGTCGCGGTAGCGATGAGGCGTGCGACCTCACGCAGACCCACGCGCTGGAGCGCCTCCTCGATGGTGTTACAGCTGCGTGTGGTTTTGAAGTAGAAGGCGGTGTTGGCGATACGAATGAGCCGGGCCGTTAGCACCACGTCTAGACGAAGAATCTGGCCCACCTCGTGGATGGTGATCTGCGGGTTACTGATCGCGACATTGAGCAACCCCAGCAATTGCCCAGACGCGTTGAGTGAATCCGTGAGGCTCAACAGGCCCTCGTACGTGTGCCTCAAATGGGGCACGCCGCCGTTATACAGAGAAGTGGTGTAAGTAGGCATAGAAGTTCGCGACTTCTAGGACTGATCGGCCTGTTTCAAAAAAACTTTAGCTTTTTTGAGCTTTTATTTGTTACGATTACGTGTCGTAAGAAATTAACCGAAAAACACTAGCGTGATTATGTGCCTTCGGGTACGAGCACTCCTTCGCCTGTTTAACGCGGTGTTTTTTACAGCGCGATCAGCGGGTAAAAGTCCAAGTGGCTACCCCCAACAAGGATTAGTTTAGGATTCTGGCTAAATATAAGCAAAAAGTGGGCCGTTGTGCTTGTTTAGGCTGTTTTAGGCGAAAAAAAGCGACTACTGCGCATTTTTTGCCAGTGCCCCCGGGGCGTTTTACTGCGGAAGAGAGGTGGCCACAAAGGCGAATCGCAAGGGGGCGCCTGCGATTAACGTGCGGAGTTGTTTTACCGTGGCGCTATTGGGGTGGATTGGGCGTGGTTTACGCGGTGCAGTTGCCAAGAGTTCCAAAGGTTGTGCCAAAGAATGTAGCAGGTGGGCCCGAGCGCCACGAGCGGGCTGGCGTAGGCGAGCGCCAAATACAGGGTGAAGCTGGTGTTCTTCTGGCCGAGCGATTGGCTGGCTTCGGGGCCGTAGCTGCGCCCGCCTATACAGCGGCCGAGTAAAAAATTCGCGACACACACGATGAGCGAAACGGCGGCTATTTCCGCCAGCACGAGGCGCGGGGTGTCGGCTTGTGTACGCAGGAAATGGGAGGCGTTTGCGGTGACCAAAAACAAAACCACGATCCATGCGCCATAGGACACGTCGCGCAGGCGGGACGGCCAATTGGCAGCACGCGGGTGCACTCGTCGTAGAATCAGCGCGACCGTGAGTGGGGCGAAAATGAGTAGGCCCACGCTGCCGGCAACGCGTCCATAAAGCGTGTTGTCACCAGCACCGAGCACCGCCGGAAGGATAACTGGTAGTGCCAGGGCGATACCGAGATTGGAGGCGATGAAGGCTGCCGTGACGTAGGTGACGTCGCGGCGCATGAAGCTGATAACCACCGGTGCGGCTGCTGCCGTGGGGGCGATACCGGCGAAAAAACCCGCCAATGCCACGTCGCGTCCGCCTATAACCCACCCGAGGCCGAGGCCGGCGAAGGCCATGAGAAAGTTAATTATTAAAAGGTAAACGTGGCTGCGGTGCAGGCTGAGATGGGTCCAGGAGGTGCCAAGAAAAACTAAAAACAGCATGCCCATGATGAGCCAGCGGATCGCGTCAGCGGCGGCGTGGGCTTGGGGAATGAGCGCGCCGAGAAGGAATGCGACAAGAATGGCGGCGGTGCGGGCGAAGCCGGTGGACATGATGGTAAAGCAAGCAACCGGAGCCTCGCGCGGGTTGCAAGGGAGGCGTGTTTCCAACTTGAGCGCTTTACCGGCGCAGGTCGAACAGGCTGGCGCGGGTGTTGTTGGCCGGAACCGCATCGCTGACTCCCTGCGTCGGTTCCAGCTGGGTCCATAGCTCGATGGGCGCAGCGGCCGTAGTCGCATCGAGTGTCAAAACCACCGCAGTGCTGAGGCCCGGGGCGATGGCCGGTATCGCGTAGGTGGTGACACGGGCGTTGAGGTTAACCGTGAGAACCTGCGCGGCCGAGGCGCGGGCGCTGCGGTTTTGCACGACAACTTCAAGAGCACCGGTTTCGGGGTTGTAGTGGTGACTGCTGATCGCGGTGTCGGTGCGCGTGTAGTCGTCGCGGGCCAGCGCCCAGCCGAGGTTGAGCGTGCCGTGTCCGTAGTGGGGATCGTCGCCAGCTGCGCCACCGTCGTCGGCGTGAGTTTGCAGAATCTCCACAGCTTGGGTGGCGGTGAGACCGGGAGTTTGCGACAGGATTACGGCGATCGCTCCGGCGATGACCGGGGCGCTGGCCGAGGTGCCGCTAAAAAGCGCGCGCTGCGGGTTGAGCCCGCCAGTCAGGATGCCGACACCGGGGGCCATGAGGTGCAGTTGTGGGCCGGAGTTGGAAAACGTGGCCTGCCGACCGGTGGCATCCGTTGACCCGACGGAGATGACGCGGGGATCGGCGGCGGGCCAGGCTAGGCGGTTGATGCCGTCGTTGCCGGCTGCCGCCACGATTACGACTCCGTGGGTGGTGGCGTAGGTGATGGCACGGTTAATGAGCTCCGTGGTGACCCGGCCGCCGAGGCTGAGGTTGATTAGCTGCGCGTCTGCATCGACGGCGGCGACAATGCCCTGACTCACGGTGAAGACGTCGCTTTTATTCTCGGTGTCGATCACGCGGATACTGAGCACACTGGCGGCCGGGGCGACTCCGGGGGCATCAGGAGCGGAACCGGCGGCGAGGGCGGCTACGGCGGTGCCGTGGTGGCCAGCCTCGCCAGTGCCCGCATAGCCTAGCCCGATGTCGAGGTAGCGCAGGCGGGCACCGAGAGTCGGATCGGGGGCGGCGCCGCCGTCGAGTATTGCGATGGTCACGCCCCGGCCCCAGGTGCGGGTGTCGGTGCCGACGGCTACGCCGAGAGTGGCGAGCAGTTGGTCGACGACGGCGACGGGGCGGCTGGCGATGCGCTCGGCGGAGGGCGGCGTCGGGGGAATGTCGATGAACGGGTTGGCGCTGACGCCGCCGAAGTCGGCGGCACGGGCAACCAGCTCGGCGGCAAATGTATCGTAGGCGCGGATGCGCACACGAAGGGCGAGGAGCGGATCAATGCGTCCGGTGATGATGACGCCTGCGGGGGCTGCCCGGTCGAGGAAACGCTGGAAGCCGTCGAGGTCTTTAAAGAGAAGAATCGCCTCGTGGGCGCGCACGCCGGGGTGGGTTAGCAGGGAGGTGAGTTTACCGGAAAGGGCGGCGGTGCTGTTGATTGAAACCAGGTCGGCCTCGACGGGGGGAAGCGGGGAGGTCGCGGTGCTCGGCGAATCGAGGCGGGGCGGTGGCGGGTTGTTCGTGGAGGCAGGTGGTTCGGGTGCGGCGGGCGGGCGGTGGGTGAGCAGGAAGAGGCCGGCGAGCAGCAAAAGCCCTCCGACGATGGCGCTGCGGGTGTAGCTGCGTGGGCGGCTCACAGGGTCCAGTCCACCGGCGGGCGGCCGTGGGCGACGAGCAGGCGGTTGGCCTCGGCGAAGTGGTCGTTCGCGGCGAATTTATCGGCAGGCGGCAGGCGGTTTTGCGCCAAGGGCGAGGGGTGCTGGTCGGCCAAAATCATGTGGCGCGATGTGTCGATGTGCGCGCGGGCAGCGGCCTCGGCTTTGCCGCCCCAGAGCATAAAGACGACGAACGGCGACTCGGCTTGCACGAGGCGAAGGACGGCTTGGGTGAAGGGCTGCCAGCCGAGTTTGGCGTGGCTCATAGGTTCGCCCGAGCGCACCGAGAGAATGAGGTTAAGCAACAGCACGCCTTGGTGTGCCCACGGTTCAAGGTGGCCGGAGGCGGGCGCGGTCCAACCAGGGAAACTGCGTGCGAGGGACTGGTAGATGGCTTTGAGCGAGGCGGGCGTGCGCACCGTGGGCGGCACGGAAAAGGATAAGCCGTGGGCGTTGCCGGGGGTGGGGTAGGGGTCCTGGCCGAGGATAACGATTTTAACGTCGGCTGGGCGCACCAGTTCGAGGGCGCGGAAGAGGTTTTCGCGGGACGGGAAAACCGCGCCTTGGGCGTAGGCGGCGTCCACGGCGGCGGTGAGTTCGGTGAATTGCTCGCGGGTGTAGCCGTGGTCGAAAAGGGTTTTCCAGGCGGGCGGAAGGGGGAGAGTGGCGTCGGAATTCATGGAGTTAAGGGGCGCTGCGGGCGGGTTACGGCACCACGGTGACCGGCAAGCCGACCCAGGCGAGATCGAGCAGGCTGCGGGCATCCCAATTGGCCAAACGAAAACAGCCGTGGGACTCGGTGCGGCCAACTTGTTCAGGGGTCGGCGTGCCGTGCAGGCCATAGCCGGGTCGGTCCAGCCCGATCCAAGCCACGCCGACTGGGTTGTTGGGGCCGGGCGGGAGCACCAGTTTACGGCCCAGCTCCTGCGCTTCGGCTGATTCAGGAAAGGTCGCAGGGTTAAACGTGTAGTCGGGGTCGGCGATCACGATGGTGACGTGCAGTTCACCGACCGGGCGTTTTTCCACATCGCGGGCGATGCTCACCGGGAAGTGGGCGAGGACTTTTCCCGAGGCGTCCCGAGCCTGTAAAAGGCGCGCAGCCAAACGGATTTCGATCCGCGCGGCTTGGGTTAAAATCGGGGCGCGGGTCACGTCCGGCACGGTCAGGGGCGTGGCGGCAGTGAGCGTTGCCCAGTCCACGGCGGGGTTTAGCGTTTGGATAAAACGCGGGCTGGCGTGGGTGCGTTCAGCTAAAAGTTCGAGCGCGGTTTCGTGGGCGAGGGCGGTTTGCTGGGATTTCCCCAGCCAGGTTTTTGCGAGGGGCTGGAGGCTGGCGAGGTCGGCCTGCGCGAGTACGATCTGGGTGAGCGGCGGACGATCGAGTTGAAGCGCGGCGCGTGACTCGTCGTTGAGTTGACCTGTCTCGGGGAGGCCGAGGGATTGCTGGAACGCACGCAAAGCGCTGGCGGATTGATCTCCAGGGACGCCGTCGATGGAGCCGCTGGAAAACCCCAGGCGGGCCAGCGCGATTTGGGCTTCGATCCAGGTCTCGATGGGGCGCGGGTAGGTGCGGGCTGGCGGGGGAGTGAATTCAACGAGTGGACGATTGGCCGTGGCGGGGGCGGGCGAGGGGGCGAGAAAGGGAGAGTCGAGTAAGGGCGATTTCGATTCGCTCGTTTCGGGGTGCTGCGGAGCGGGGGTGGTGGAGGCCAGTGTAGCGCGGTCGGGCAGGGTTGCGGCGAGGAGCAGGAGGCCGGCGGCGAAGCGGAAAACGTGGCGGCGGAAAGTCGCGAGTGGTTGCACGGGTATGGGATTGCCGAGAGCTTTCCGTGCAGCCACGCCGGCGTCGAGGCGGTTTGTCGTGGCGGCAGGGTGACCGCATCGTCGTGATCGCCCACGGCCAGTGTGTCGCGCTCGTTGTCCTCAGGGGTGCCCTGAGAGTTGGGTCATCGAAGGCCCACCCCACCTCAACGGTCGTCGAAGTGAATTAACTTTCCTCAAGCTCCACGCCTTGGGCGTGGAGGAACGGCACCAGCTCGGCCACGCCGAAATCGGCCAGTATCTTCCCGTGCCAGTCGAGCGTGGGCGCCTTGGACTGGCCGGATTTTTTGACCATCGCGGCGTGCGCCTCACGGTCCACGCTGACATTTTGCTCCCGATACGGGATGCCGTGCGTTGCCATAAAACTGATGACCTCGGTGCACCAAGGGCAGCCGGGTTTCACGTAAAGAATTGGAAGCGGGGATGAGTTCATGGGCCTAAAGGACGTATAGCCGAGGAAACCGCAACGCCGCGTCGCGGGAATTTCTCGTTCAACCCACACTCGCTCTCGCAACCGACACGCGCTCAACCGGGGCCCGCGCAACCGCACGCTCACCCCGGACCCTCAACCGCCCTGATGCACGCGGGCGTTGGCCAGTCGCTCTGCCATGAGAGCTGCGAACGCCTGCTTTTCGGGCCGGGTTTGCGGGTGCATGCGCGCAATCACCTCGGGCAGCTCCAGCCGCAACGGCGAGGTCGCCAAAAAATCCGCCGCCATCACCGTCTGGCCGCGGGTGCAAAGGCCTGCATAGACGTGTAGCTCCAATTGCAGGCTCAGCGCCGCGTGTTCGCGGTGCAGGCCCAACGCCGCCAACACGAAAAGCAGCGCCTCGGCGGTCGAAAACTGCCGCTCACCCTGCTGCGTGCGCAGCCAGTAGCGGCTTTTGCCAGTCATCGGCAGGCTCACCCGCCTCCCCCAGCTTTCGACGTCCTTTTTCATGTCGGCCGCCTCGCCCCAGCTGCCGTCGAGCAGCATCACTTGCAACTGCTCCGGCGCCACGTCCTTCGGCATCGGCTCCCCCAAGGGGTGCAAAACCCATAGCTGTTTGTCCGGCCGGATGACTTGTGTGAGCGGCGGGACTGCGTCGTGGCGGTAAACGTGGGTGCGCGCCCCGGCGACAACGCGCTGGATCAGGTGTCCGGTGCTGCTAGGCCGGTAAAACTCGCGCGTGTGCATGAGCACATCGACCGCCACCGGGCAGTCGACCCCGCGCAGCCCCTCGCACACGCACCAGCGCGGGATTTGCTGGCAGCGTGTGCAGCGCAAGGTGGGATGAAGGACGACGCTACGGGCCATTTCGCTGGGTTATCCGCCCCATGCCGCGCGATTACAAACTTTGTTATAAACCCGGGCCACTAGCCTCTGGGTTGGCCCTCTATTTGCTTTATTAACCCACCAACCACCCACCCCACCCCGTCCTTGTATGGTTCATCCCGACACCGAGCTACGCTTTGTTAACGAGCACATCGGCTGGGGCGTTTTCGCCTCCCGCTCGCTGCCTAAGGGCACGATCGTCTGGGCGCTCGACCCCCTTGACCAGAAATTTACGGCGGCCCAAGT
Source organism: Opitutaceae bacterium (assembly GCA_947471115.1). GTDB lineage: Bacteria > Verrucomicrobiota > Verrucomicrobiia > Opitutales > Opitutaceae > Rariglobus. Next base: position 27,741 of record CANIXX010000007.1, read on the forward strand.
GGCCGCCTTGCCGACGCACGCCCAGGCCGCTCTGGAAAAGTACTCCTATATCGACGCCCGCGGCCGCCACATCCTGTGTTGGGACCACGGCCGATTTTTCAACCATTCCTGCACCGCCAACTGCCTGAGCCTAGGCTACGATTTTGAGCTGGCTGTGCGCGACATCGCCGCCGGTGAGGAGCTCACCGATGATTATGGCACGCTCAACCCGCTGGCGCCGTTCCCCTGCCTGTGCGGGGCGACGCAATGCCGGGGCGCGGTGCAACCCGACGACTTCACCCGCCTAGGCGACCGCTGGAATCGCCGCGCCCGCGACGCGTTTTTCCTGATTCCGACGGTGCCGCAACCGCTCTGGGACGTGCTCGGCGAGCGCGCCGAGATTGAGGCGGCCCTCGTGGACCCCAACCGCGTGCGCCCGATTCACGGGCATTACCACGCGCGGCGGGTCTCGCCGGTGTTGGCCGGAATTTGACCTCACGACGTTCGCTTGCTGGCGAAGCGGGGCATTTTCTCTTTTGGTTCCACTGGAAAATTGCAGGAAAAGGGGAACCTTTCGCTTGAACGTCGCGTAATCGGGCGTATCAATTGGCCGGTTTTCCTCTCAACCTATCCTTCGCATGCAAATCAAAGCCTATCTCAAACCCTCCTGTGGCTGGTCCAACGGTGTTCGCACCATCATGCGCAAGTACAGCCTGCCCTTCGAGGACATCGACATCATCAACAACCGCGCCAACTACGCGGAGATGGTCCAAAAGTCCGGTCAGCCTCTCTCTCCCTGCGTTGAAATCGACGGCGTGATGCTGGCCGATATCTCCGGTGAAGAGGTGGAGAACTATATGCTTTCCAATAACTTGGTTAAGCCGACCGATGTCCCTGCCACCGCCCCAACCAACGCCGGGTGCACCGACGCCGAGCACGCCAAAATGGCGACCCAGACGGTACGCTTCTTTTGAGGCATGCTGGCCACCGTTTCGACGTTCCCACAAAACGGTCTCCTAATACGAGGCCGTTTTTTTCGTTTACTGAGTTTGCCTGCATTGCCCCGGACTGACTTCGGCGGTGGCACTGGCCGCACAGGTTTTTAACACCCCTTTCCTTCTGTTTAACTGGCTCGATTACTGCCGTGAATAACACCCGTCCTCTCACCTCCGCCCAGTCCTCTCCGCCTTCCGTCGCAGGGCGCCCCGCCAAGCAGGGGCTCTACGACCCTTGGTTTGAGCATGACGCGTGCGGCGTCGGCTTCGTGGTGGATATGAAGGGCCGCGCGACCCACGCCATTCTCCGCCAGGGTATTCAGGTTTTGGAGAACCTCGACCACCGCGGTGCCGCCGGCAGCGAGCCCAACACCGGTGATGGCGCCGGCATTCTGCTCCAAGTCCCGCACGCTTTTTGCGTCGATGTCGCCAAAAAGGCCCGCATCACCCTGCCCGCCGCCGGCCTCTACGGCACTGGCCTGATTTTCCTGCCCCGCAACGCCACTCATCGCCGTAAGATCGAGGAAAAGTTTGCCCAGATCATTCAGAGCGAAGGCCAGACCTGCCTCGGTTGGCGCAACGTTCCCACCGACAACGCCTCCCTCGGCGAGACCGCCAAGTCCAGCGAGCCGTTCATCCGCCAGGTGTTCATCGGCCGCAGCGAGGATCTCGCCGATGCAATGGCCTTCGAGCGCAAGCTCTACGTCATCCGCAAGCGAGCCTCCGCCGAGTTGCATGACGAGGGTTTCCTGGGTGCCGAGACCTGGTATGTGCCCAGCCTCTCAGCCCGCACGCTTGTCTACAAAGGCATGCTGCTCACGACCCAGCTGTCGGTGTATTTCCCCGACCTGCAGAACCCGCTCATGGCCACCGCCATCGCGCTGGTACACTCGCGTTTCAGCACCAACACCTTCCCGAGCTGGGACCGCGCCCATCCGTACCGCTACGTCGCCCACAACGGCGAAATCAACACGCTGCGCGGTAACATCAACTGGATGCACGCCCGCCAGGCCCACTGCATCTCCGACGCCTTTGGCGACGACATCAAAAAGATCCTTCCGATCATCAACCCCAACGGCAGCGACTCGGCGATGTTCGACAACACGCTGGAGCTGCTCCACCTCGCCGGCCGCTCCCTGCCGCACGCGGTGATGATGATGATCCCCGAGCCCTGGTCCAACCACCAGACGATGGAGGACAACCGCCGCGCCTTCTACCAGTACCACGCGTGTTTGATGGAGCCGTGGGACGGCCCCGCAGCCATGACCTTCACCGATGGTCAAAGCATCGGCGCGGTCCTCGACCGCAACGGCCTGCGCCCCGCCCGCTACTACGTTACCAAGGACGACCTCGTCATCCTCGCCTCCGAGGCCGGCGTACTCGACATCCCGGACGCCGACATCGTTGAAAAGGGCCGTATCCAGCCGGGTAAGATGTTCCTCGTGGACACCCAGCAGGGCCGCATCATTCCCGACGAGGAAATCAAGCGCCAGCTCGCCGCTGAATTCCCTTACCGCGCTTGGCTCGACGAGCACCTCGTCCACCTCGACGACCTGCCCGCCGCCCCCGAGTTGCCCGTTCCCGACCGCGACACGCTCCACCAGCGCCAACTCGCCTTCGGTTACACCCACGAGGACGAACGCGCGATCCTTGCCCCCATGGCTAAGGACGGCGTCGAGGGCATCGGCTCGATGGGTAACGACACGCCGCTGGCGGTCCTCTCTAACAAGCCGCGCCTGCTCTACGATTATTTCAAGCAGCTGTTCGCCCAGGTCACCAACCCGCCGATCGACTGTATCCGCGAAGAAATTATCACCTCCCACGAGACCCGCCTCGGTTCTGAGGGCAATTTGCTACAGCCCGGTGCCACCGCCTGCCGCCGCGTCGAGCTCGACTGGCCGGTCCTCACCAACGAGGAATTCGGGAAAATCCGCCGCATGCAGCTGCCGGGGCTCAAGGTAGATGTTCTGCCGATTCTCTTCCGCGTTTCCCGTGGTGAGAAGGGCCTGGCTAAGGCCATGGAGGAGCTTTGCGTGCTCGCCCGCCGCGCCATCGAGGATAACGAGGTCAACGTCCTCATCCTCTCCGACCGCGGTGTCACCAAGGACTACGCCCCGATCCCAGCGCTGCTCGCCGTCGCTGGCCTGCACCATTACCTGATCCGCGAAGGTCTGCGCACACAGGTTAGCCTCGTGCTGGAAACCGGCGAAGCCCGCCAGGTGCACCACATCGCGTTGCTCATCGGTTACGGTGTGAGCGCCATCAACCCGTACCTGGCATTCGAGACCATCGACGACATGATCCACGAGGGGCTGTTGCCCGGCGTCGATCACAAGACTGCCTGCAAGAACCTGGTCAAAGCCACCGCCAAGGGCGTGGTCAAGGTCGCCTCCAAGATGGGAATTTCGTCCATCCAGAGCTACCGCGGCGCCCAAGTGTTCGAGGCCGTCGGCCTGCGCCAGGACGTTATCGACCACTACTTCACTTGGACCCCGTCGCGCGTGGGCGGCATCGGTCTGGACATCATCGCCCAAGAGGTGCTCATGCGCCACCGCGAGGCGTTCGGTGAGCGCAACGTCATCGACCACTCCCTGCCCGCCGGCGGCCAGTTCAAATGGCGTTCCGACGGTGAGTTTCACCTCTTCAACCCCGAGTCGATCCACGCCCTGCAAAAGGCCGTGCGCACAGGCGACTACGGCGTGTTCCAGCAGTACGCCCGCCTGGTCAACGACCAGTCAAAGGCCCTGTGCACGTTGCGCGGCATGCTCGACTTCAAGCCCTCCGACGCCATCCCTATCGAGGAGGTCGAGTCGATTGAAAAGATCCTCGCCCGCTTCAAGACCGGCGCAATGTCCTACGGCTCGATCTCGCAAGAGGCCCACGAGACCCTGGCCATCGCCATGAACCGCATCGGTGGTAAATCCAACACCGGTGAGGGCGGCGAAGACCCGGTGCGTTTCGTCCCCATGGCGAACGGCGACTCGAAGAACTCCGCCATCAAGCAGGTCGCTTCCGGCCGCTTCGGTGTAACCAGCAACTACCTAGTCAGCGCCCGCGAAATCCAGATTAAGATGGCACAGGGCGCCAAGCCCGGTGAGGGCGGCCAGTTGCCCGGCACGAAGGTGTATCCATGGGTCGCCAAGACCCGCCACACCACCGCCGGCGTCGGCCTCATCTCCCCGCCTCCGCACCACGACATCTATTCTATCGAGGATTTGGCTGAGCTGATCCACGACCTCAAGAACGCCAATCGCCGCGCCCGCATCAGTGTAAAACTGGTGGCCGAGGTCGGTGTCGGTACCATCGCCGCCGGTGTGGCCAAAGCCCA